>NZ_LWGA01000867.1:0-2354 GCF_001635235.1 Oleiphilus sp. HI0117
GATTGCCAACTACTTTGGCCGATTGGTTCCAGGTGGCAGCAAAGAGTTCCCAAGAACATTTAACGTTCAAATGAACAAAACTCAAGAACTTCGCTATGGTGAAAACCCTCACCAGAACAGCGCGTTTTATGTTGAAAAGAATGCACCAGCCGATTCAATCTCTGGCGCTAAACAGCTTCAAGGAAAAGAGCTTTCGTTCAACAATATCGCCGACACCGATGCAGCACTTGAGACCGTAAAGCTATTTGACGAACCTGCATGTGTCATCGTCAAGCACGCAAACCCTTGTGGCGTATCAGAAGCCGGCTCTATTCTAGAGGCTTATGAAAAAGCTTATGCAACGGACCCTGAATCTGCTTTTGGCGGTATCATCGCCTTTAACCGTGAGCTTGATGCGGAAACCGCGACAACTATCGTCGACCGACAGTTTGTTGAAGTTATTATTGCTCCGAGCGTTAGCGCCGAAGCGAAAGAAGCCGTAGCCGCTAAGAAAAATGTCCGCCTCCTAGAGTGCGGTGCATTTTCTGACAGCGCAGCATCTTTCGATTATAAGCGCGTCAATGGCGGCTTACTGGTGCAAGATCGTGACTTAGGCATGATCAGTAAGGAAGATTTGACTGTTGTCTCCAAGCGCCAGCCAACAGACGAAGAAATTGATGACCTCTTATTCACCTGGAAAGTTGCTAAAATGGTTAAGTCCAATGCGATTGTTTACGGCAAGAGCGCTCAAACTATCGGTATTGGTGCCGGGCAAATGAGCCGTGTCAATTCAGCACGCATCGCAGCAATCAAAGCTGAGCATGCCGGACTTGCCGTGAAAGGCTCTATGATGGCTTCAGATGCCTTCTTCCCATTCAGAGACGGCATAGACAATGCCGCAAATGCCGGCGTTAGTTGTGTCATCCAGCCAGGCGGTTCAATGCGTGATCAAGAAGTCATTGATGCAGCTGATGAGCACGGTTTGGTAATGGTATTTACCGGAATGCGTCACTTCCGACACTAAGCAAATAAGCTCTGTATGACCGTGCACCCGCCTCTGTTTGAGACTTGGTGCACGGTACTCTTCCTGCTATACATCTACTCTTCTGCCTCTAGTTAGCACTACCTAATAATATACGCTAGACTATTTTTACCTATTAATCGGACGCCCGAAGGCTTCCACGGACTTCTATCATTAATGGAGCAACAACAGTGTCAGATTACGTACGCATTAAAGTAAGGGGCTATCACCTCGACCAACACGGCCACCTCAACAACAACGGCTATACCCGCTTTTTCGAAGAAGCTCGCTGGGTATTGTTTGAAAACTTCAATGCCATAGAGTTTTTCTCACAGCTTGATCTGACACTGACCTTGGTAAATAGCAATATAAACTATCGTCACCCATGCCTCTTCAATGATCAGCTCGAGATCCATACCAAGGTAATGCGCATAGGTAATACCAGCTGTAAAATAGATCAAACTATCTACTTGGAAGGTAGCAACACGATTATCGCAGATGCCAGCAATACTTTTGTATTAATGGACAACAAAGAACATAAGGCTGTGCCGATTCGCGACCAAGCTAGAGAGAAGCTGGCCCAACTTGCAAACTCTGCTTAGCATTCATAAGAGTTGGTTGTTCGTAAAACCACTCTTGCCCATTTTACGAACAATTATTTTTTATATCTCCTCTCGAATAAGGTATCCTTGCGCCCATTTCCATCTCCAGGCGACTCCGTAAGCCGCCTGGCTATTAAGTTATTATTAGATCGGGTTACGCTATGAATATTCTTATCATTGGCAGCGGCGGCAGAGAACATGCTCTTGCCTGGAAAGCTGCACAAAATAAAGACGTCGAAACAGTTTTTGTTGCACCAGGAAATGCTGGTACCGCATCAGACAGCAAATTAAGCAATGTCGACATTGACGTTATGAACTTTCAAGCGCTGTCTGATTTTGCCAAAGAGAATCAAGTCGCACTTACCATTATCGGCCCAGAAGCGCCTTTAGTTGACGGCGTTGTTGACCATTTTGAAGCAGAAGGCCTTCGCTGCTTTGGCCCTTCAAAAGGTGCGGCTCAATTAGAAGGCTCTAAAGCTTTCACTAAAGATTTCTTAGCTCGCCACAACATACCTACTGCCGACTACCAGAATTTTACGGAAGTAGAACCTGCCTTAGCATACTTGAAAGAAAAAGGTGCCCCGATTGTTGTTAAAGCCGACGGTTTAGCGGCTGGCAAAGGCGTAATCGTTGCCGAAACTCTGGAGCAAGCAGAAGAAGCTGTACGAGATATGCTATCAGGCAATGCTTTTGGCGAAGCAGGCTGCCATGTAGTTATTGAAGAATTTCTTGATGGCGAAGAAGCCAGCTTC
>NZ_LWGA01000868.1:0-4863 GCF_001635235.1 Oleiphilus sp. HI0117
AAGCGCGAGAAGAAGGTCAGGTTCCCCGATCAAAAGAGTTAAATACAACTTTTTTACTGATTGTCGGGGCGGGGGGCTTGTTAATTTTTGGTAGCGGTATCGCAGCATCTTTAACAAAGATCATGACTGCTAGTTTTTCGTTTTCTAGAGAGGCGACACAAGATACAAGCCAGATGGGAATGTATCTCGCAAGAGCCGCGGTTGAAGTTGCAGAAGGTATTTTGCCGTTTCTAATTTTGTTGTTTGTATCGGCTATTGCAGGGTCCGTTGCTTTGGGTGGTTGGCTTTTCTCAACTAAAGCTCTGGCGCCTAAGTTTAGCCGAATGGACCCAATTAAAGGCTTGGCGAAGATGTTTTCCCTCAAGTCCTTAGTGGAGCTCATAAAGGCGATTGCAAAGGTGTCATTGGTTGTCGCAGTTGCAGTTTTGATTATTCACTCGCAATTGCCAACGCTTATCGGGCTTGCCGATCAAAATGTAATTTCAGCAATGGAAACAGCTTCCAAAATACTGGGGTGGGGTTTTTTCTATTTAGCATGTACGATGATCGTGATCGCTATGATTGATGTACCTTTTCAGATATTTGATCATACAAAAAATCTGAAGATGACGAAGCAGGAAGTGAAAGACGAATTCAAGGACACGGAAGGTAAGCCAGAGGTTAAACGGAAGATTCGCCAATTGCAGATGGAAATGGCGCAGCGTCGAATGATGCAAGATGTTCCTCAGGCTGACGTGGTGATTACCAACCCAACTCACTTTTCAGTCGCGCTACGATATAAACCTGAAGAAGATGCCGCGCCAATTTTGCTTGCGAAAGGGCATGATCAAGTCGCCTTGAAGATTAGAGAAATTGCCAACGAACATGATGTCGAAATTGTTGAGGCTCCACCGCTTGCGCGTTCGGTCTACCATCATGCCGAGATTGGTCAGGAAATTCCGAGTGGTTTGTATATGGCGGTTGCACAAGTGCTGGCATACGTATTTCAGCTTAAGCAGTTTAGGCGTCGCGTTATTACAAAACCTCCGAAACCGGACTTCCCCATACCGGATGATCTTAAATATGATGGCTCTTGATTAAGGGGCTGGCATTGCCTAATTACCGTAAACTGTAGAAGTCGGCGTGAATCTTGCTGATACCTTACTGATATTTGTTTTTCGTCAAATTAGTGACGATATCAGTCTTGGTAGTGATATTTATGCAGCAAGCCGCAATGCTTCAACAATTCAAGGTTCTTACTCAGGGTAATCTCGCCATCCCGGTGCTATTGATTGCAATCCTGGGGATGATGACCCTTCCTGTTCCTCCTTTCCTGCTTGATTTGTTGTTTACCTTCAATATTGCTTTGGCGCTTGTTGTCTTGCTTGTTTGTGTCTACTCCCTGCGGCCCGTTGAGTTCGCGATATTCCCAACCGTTTTGTTAGTTGCCACGCTTTTACGTTTGGCGCTAAATGTCGCTTCAACTCGTGTTGTTCTCTTGGAGGGGCACGAAGGTGGCGATGCTGCAGGTAAGGTGATTGAGGCCTTCGGTGAGGTTGTCATTGGAGGCAATTACGCTGTCGGTTTGGTTGTCTTTGCTATTTTGATGATTATTAACTTTGTTGTTGTAACAAAGGGTGCTGGCAGGGTCTCGGAGGTTAGTGCGCGCTTTACGCTCGATGCGATGCCGGGTAAACAGATGGCGATTGATGCTGATCTTAATGCTGGCATTATCGAACAGGAAGAAGCCAAGTCACGTCGTGAAGAAATTGCAACGGAGGCTGACTTTTATGGTTCTATGGATGGTGCCAGTAAGTTTGTTCGTGGTGATGCCATTGCGGGTTTGTTGATTTTAGCGATCAATATCATAGGCGGTCTCTCTATTGGCATGGTGCAGCATGATCTAGAATTCTCTGATGCAATGGAAAAGTATTCGCTACTGACTATTGGTGATGGCTTGGTTGCACAGATTCCTTCGCTACTACTTTCTACCGCCGCAGCAATTATGGTGACACGTGTTAGTAGTATGCAGGACATGTCGTCACAAGTTCTTGATCAGATGTTTCTATCCCCAAAGGCTTTATATGTGGCCTCAGGCATTCTTATCGCAATGGGTCTGGTACCGGGCATGCCTCATTTGGCATTCTTGGGTTTGGGTGGCGGTTTAGCATTTTTTGCTTGGTATGGTCAAAACAAGAGATCGAAAGGTGAAGAGGTTGAAGCAAGCGCTCCGGGTGCTCGCAGGTCAGGTGCTCAGCCTAATATGTCTGGCGGTGCTAATGTAACGCCTGATAATCAAGGTCAAATATCGGCTGATGGACAGCCTAAAGAAGAGTACAAAGAGCTTGGCTGGGATGATGTTTTGTCGGTCGATATTATAGGCCTGGAAGTTGGTTATCGCATAATTCCTCTTGTTGATAAAAATCAGGGGGGGGCATTGCTTGGTAGGATAAAAGGGGTGCGTAAAAAGCTGTCGCAAGAGTTAGGTTTCTTAATGCCTTCAGTTCATATTCGCGACAATCTTGACCTTATGCCAAATGTTTACCGAATCACCTTGATGGGCGTAACGATTGCTGAAGCAGAAATTCACCCAGAGAGAGAGCTAGCTATTAACCCGGGTCAGGTCTTTGGGAAAATTGACGGGGTTGAGGGTAGAGACCCTGCTTTTGGGCTTGATGCAATCTGGGTTGAGAGTTCTCAAAAGGATCATGCGCAAACGCTAGGTTATACCGTTGTCGATGCGAGTACTGTGGTGGCGACACACTTGAATCAAGTGCTTCAGAAGCATGCTAGTGAGTTATTGGGGCATGAGGAGGTACAGCAATGGTTGGATCAGTTGGCGAAGGTGTCACCTAAGCTATCAGAAGAGCTGGTTCCAAATACATTAACAGTCAGTCTGTTATTAAAAGTTCTTCAGAGTCTATTGATCGAGGACGTACCTATTAGAGATATGCGTTCGATCGCTGAAGCGCTGGTTAATGTAACTCCAAAGTCAGCTGATTCCACCCTGCTAACAGAAGCATGTCGACAGGGTATGAAAAGATTGATTGTCCAAAATATTTGTGGAAATGATGATGAAATCCCCGTTATTACCTTAGAGCCCGACTTGGAACAGTTATTGCTAAAGTCTGTGCAGCAGTCACAAAAAACTGGCGCGGGTGATGATATGGGAATGATACTTGAGCCCCGAATAGTTGAAACACTTCAGCGATCGCTCGGTGAAGCAGCTCAACGCCAGGAAATGCTCGGAAAGCCTGCAATCCTTTTGGTATCAGGGCCTTTGAGACCAGTGCTTGCTAAGTTTGTAAGGTTTGGGAGTGACCCGATTAATGTCCTTTCTTACCAGGAAGTGCCAAACAATAAACAAATAACAATCGTCGCGAACGTAGGTCAATAAATTGACGTCGTGTCGGTAGAACTCGCTCCAAGGTTCAATTGAAGTGATGAGTAGTAAACATAATCAGGTGATTCCTTATGGAAGTTAGACGCTTTTTTTCAGCGACCATGCAAGAAGTTTTAAAAATGGTTCGAGAAGAACTTGGCCCCGATGCGGTTATCTTATCCAACTCAAAAGTTGACGGTGGTGTCGAAATTGTTGCTGCGCTCGACTATGAGGAAGATGTCTCACCTGAAACCATCGAAAGTCAATTGATAGAGCGTGGCGAGCCTAGCCCTTCCCAACTTGCTCGTATGCATGCAGAAAAACACCTGAAACTGCAAAAAGAGCTAGATAGTGCGCGTAGAAAGATAGAAGAGGTTAAGGCTAAGCGTAAAGAGCGGCCTGATGCTCTTGCGCAAGAGAACGATTCAGAGGCAGTGTCTGAACCAGAGGCAAGCTCTTCGGCAATGGAGCGCAAGGCTGCGTCACATGATGCTAAACAAAATGGTACTCCGTGGGGCGAATTATCGGATATGCGTGCAGAGATATTAGAGATTAAAAAACTAATGTCCGGGCAGGCTTACAAGCAAGTGCAGAATGAAAAAGAACGTGAGCAATCGGCTACGCTCAGCAAAATCGAACGTAAACTCGAATCCCTTTGTATTGCCGGGGATCTTAAAAAACGGCTAATGGCAATGGTTGATTTAGGTATGGACTACAGTCAGGCATGGTCTCGTGTTTCACAGGGTGTTTCAGCTTTAATATCGGCTCCTGAAGATGACCTGATCGAGCAGGGTGGCGTCATTGCATTGGTTGGGCCTACAGGTAGTGGTAAGACCATGACAATAGGTAAAATGGCTGCTCAGTTTGTTATTCGACATGGTGCTGATGATATAGCCTTGGTGACAACTGACAGATACCGCATAGCTGCGCACGAGCAACTAAAGGTGTTTGGCAGAATACTCAATGTGCCTGTCCATGTTGTTGATGAGCGTCATAGTCTGGATACCATACTTGATGGCTTGCGTCACAAAAAACTTGTCTTGGTTGATACTGCTGGCCTAATGCATACCGACGCGTGCTGGTCTGAGCAGCTGCAGGAATTAAAGCTGTCGGGTCATGATATTCAGTCACACCTTGTTGTATCGTCTGTAGGGCAGTATCAGGTGATGTGTTCAAATTACCATCACTACAAAATGGTAGGCTTGTCAGGCGCCATTATTACTAAGGTTGATGAAGCTGTTAGCCTGGGTGAGGTGATGAGCTTTCTTATCGATACGCGTCTCAAAGCCAGTTATTTTACTGACGGTCAGCGAGTTCCTGAGGATATTCATGTGTTTAGGCAAAAAGAAATCCTCTCGAGAGCTGAATCTTTATTGAATAGTTCGGAGCGATGGGTAACAATCAGCGCCCAAGAGCATGAAGGTGTTTTAGATCAAATATTCTCTCATTCTGCGTAAACTTAATCATATCTGCTAAACTCTTATTAGCGTTGATTAAAATAT
>NZ_LWGA01000869.1:0-1969 GCF_001635235.1 Oleiphilus sp. HI0117
GACGCTCCTTTGCAGAGGTTCGCGCCAGGCCTGAAGCACAGTTGAATAGAAGTCGTCTCTTGCTTTTGGTGTTTAAAGAGGGGCAAAACGATAGTACCGTCATCGATGAGAATAAAGAACAATCTAGTACTAAGCAGCATGCGTCTGACGAGGTAAACGAATGACTCAGTCGAGAGTAAGTTGGGTGGCCGTTGCATTGTCTTTCGCCGCAGCTGCCGTATTGGAATTGTTAGCAATGCCGCAAATGCTACTTGCCTTTCGTCCTGAGTGGATGGTATTGACTTTGATATACTGGTTATTGAGGCACCCCGAACGTATTGGTCTGTTTTCTGCTTTTATTGTGGGCGCAATCATGGATGTGCTGTCAGGTACTTATCTCGGTATTCATATAATTGCTTGCTGTATCGTCTCTTATTTGGTTTTGACGATGCATCAACGCTTAAAAATGTTTCCGGTACTACAGCAGTCCTTGGTAATATTTTTTATTATCGGAATTTTGTTGATGATTGTGATGACTATCAGAGGAGCGCTTGGCGCTGTCGATAATAATATGTCTTATCTGGGAGCTGCACTATCAAGCGCCTTAGTTTGGCCTTTTGTATTAATTTTCACCGACCGTCTTGTTTTTGCATTGCGATAATAAAAAAACGCTTTGATATGCCGCTTCGTTTCAATAGCTGCTAATCTTATTATTTTGACAGGAAAGTTTCAGGTAGTGCTATGAGTGAAGAGCTTTTAATTAACGTTACGCCGGTTGAAACTCGTGTAGCGCTTGTAGAAAACGGAATGCTGCAAGAAGTGTATATCGAGCGTTCAAGTTGTCGTGGCTTCGTTGGTAATATCTACAAAGGAAAAGTAGTCCGTGTGCTTCCTGGAATGGAGGCTGCATTTGTTGATATTGGTCTTGAGCGCGCCGCATTTATACACGTTTCTGATATCACCTCTAACCCACAAGTCGGTGAAACTGGCGAAAGTGAGAATAATGCAGATATCGCATTATTGTTGCGCGAAGGTCAAGAGCTTGTTGTTCAAGTCATCAAGGATCCCATTGGTACGAAAGGTGCCCGTTTAACCACTCAGCTGTCAATTGCTAGCCGTTACTTGGTTTATATCCCAAGTGTTTCACATATTGGTATATCTCAACGTATCGAAGATGAAGTAGAGCGTGAGCGCTTAAAGCAGCTTGTTTTGAATTGTCAGGTAGATAACGAAGAGGCAGGCTCGGGCTTTATTGTGCGTACTGCGGCCGAAGGTGCAGGAGAAGATGAGTTTACGGCAGATATAAAGTTCCTGGAGCGCCTTTGGAAAAAACTAAAGCAGCGAATCAAAGAGAACGCAATTCCATCTGTTGTCTATCAGGATTTGCCGCTGTTTACACGTGCGATAAGAGATCTGGTAAAGCCTCAAACCGAGAAAATTAGAATCGATTCAAAAGAAAGTTATGGGATTGTAAAGGAGTTCTCCGAAAACTTTCTCATTGATGTTAGTAAGCGGCTTGAGTATTACCCAGGTGAACGACCTGTATTCGATTTATATAATGTTGATGATGAAATTCAGAAGGCGCTGGGAAAAAAGGTTCAACTTAAGTCTGGTGGCTATCTAATCATTGATCAAACCGAAGCTATGACCACGATTGATGTGAATACCGGCGGTTTTGTCGGGCATCGTAATCTTGAAGAGACCATATTCAAGACCAATCTCGAAGCTGCAAGGACCATTGGTAGGCAATTGCGCTTAAGAAATCTTGGCGGGATTATCATTCTCGACTTCATCGATATGGAGGATGAGGAACATAAGCGCCAGGTTCTACGAATGTTAGAGAAAATGCTTGAGCGAGACCATGCACGTACAACGGTAAGTTGCGTTTCAGAGCTTGGCCTGGTTGAAATGACACGTAAGCGTACCACTGAAAGCTTGGGGCAAACCTTGTGTGAGCCTTGCCCTGTATGTGATGGCACTGGTGTGTTAA
>NZ_LWGA01000870.1:0-5447 GCF_001635235.1 Oleiphilus sp. HI0117
TATTAGGTCCTGTGGGGGGCGGTAAGTCATCATTAGCAGAAAAGTTAAAAGCTCTGATGCAGAAAGCCCCCTTCTATGCCATCAAGGGCTCACCCGTAAATGAAAGCCCCCTATCCTTATTCGACCCAGATGAAGATGCAGATATCCTCGAAAAAGAGTACGGTATCGCAAATCGCTATTTGGGAAGCATTATGTCTCCATGGGCGGTTAAGCGGCTCCACGAATTCGGCGGCGATATCAGCAAATTTAGGGTAGTAAAAATCTGGCCTTCAATTCTGGATCAGATAGCCGTCGCTAAGACCGAGCCCGGAGATGAAAACAATCAGGATATCTCTTCATTAGTCGGTAAAGTGAATATCCGAATGCTCGAAGAGTACTCGCAAGATGACCCAGATGCCTACAGTTTCAGCGGCGGTCTATGTCTTGCTAACCAAGGTATTCTTGAGTTTGTAGAGATGTTTAAAGCCCCCATTAAAGTATTGCACCCACTACTTACTGCAACCCAGGAAGGTAATTACAATTCGACAGAGGGTATGAGCGCCATTCCGTTTGAAGGCGTAATCCTTGCCCACTCAAACGAGTCTGAATGGCAGTCTTTTAGAAACAATAAGAATAACGAGGCCTTTCTGGACCGTATATCAATCGTTAAAGTTCCCTATTGCCTCAAGGTAACTGAAGAGATAAAAATATACGATAAGCTACTTAAGAATAGCTCCTTAAATCAAGCACCTTGTGCCCCTGATACGCTGACTATGCTTGCGGAGTTCTCCGTTCTTTCCAGGTTAAGGGAACCTGAAAACTCCAGCATATTTTCGAAGATGAAAGTTTATGACGGCCAGAACATTAAGGACACAGACCCCAAAGCCAAATCGATTCAGGAATATAAGGACAATGCCGGGGTAAACGAAGGCATGGATGGTTTATCCACCCGCTTTGCCTTCAAGATACTATCCAAGGTATTTAACTTTGATACTTCTGAAGTTGCGGCAAACCCTGTACATCTACTTTATGTATTAGAGAAGCAGATTGAACAGGAGCAATTTCCACAGGAAGCGGCTGACAGTTATTTGCGTTTTATTAAGGAGTTTCTTGCTCCCAATTACGTTGAGTTTATTGGCAAGGAAATCCAGACCGCCTACCTAGAATCCTATTCAGAGTATGGCCAGAATATATTTGATCGTTATGTTACCTACGCCGATTTTTGGATACAGGACCAGGAATATCGAGACCCGGAAACCGGTGAGATATTTGACCGGGCCGCTATCAACGAAGAGTTAGAGAAAATCGAAAAGCCAGCAGGCATCAGCAACCCTAAAGACTTCCGTAACGAAATTGTTAATTTCATGTTGCGTGCACGTGCCAACAACAATGGGCAGAACCCCTCCTGGCAGAGTTATGAAAAACTTCGATCTGTCATCGAGAAGAAGATGTTTTCAAATACCGAAGACTTACTTCCTGTCATTTCATTTAATGCAAAAAGTTCAAATGAGGATAAAGACAAACACGAGCAATTTGTAGAGCGTATGGTTGAACGCGGTTATACCAAGAAACAGGTTCGCTTACTCGCGGAATGGTACTTACGCGTCCGTAAATCACAGTAGCAGAAGAAGGGTTTAAACCCTTCTTCCATACAATAGATTTAGCCAGAAGGTGCACCATTAAACCATAGCCATGGTCACCCCGAGCCACGCCGAAACCAGGATGTATTATGGGTATCAGTCACATCATTGATCGCCGACTTAATGGCAAGAATAAAAGCGCAGTGAATCGTGAGCGCTTTCTTCGCCGTTATCGCGAACATATCAAAAAAGCGGTTTCCGATGCAGTTGGAAAACGCAGCATTACCGATATGGAGCGCGGCGAAAAAATCAGCATCCCGAGCAAAGACCTCGACGAGCCGGTTTTTAATTCCGGACAAGGTGGCGTGCGCGAGGCAGTTAACCCCGGGAATAAAGAATTCAATACCGGAGACCAACTCCCCAGACCACCTGGTGGAGCCGGCGGAGGCGGTGCGGGTGAAGGAGAAGCGAGCGACTCTGGTGAAGGCATGGACGAGTTCGTCTTTCAGATATCTCAGGAAGAGTTTCTCGACTTTATGTTTGAAGACCTGGAGCTACCCAACCTGGTCAAAAAACAGCTGAAGGATACCACCTCATATAAATACCTAAGAGCAGGTTTTACCAATACCGGCAATCCCTCAAAAATTAATATCGTACGTTCTCTCAGAAAGGCCTATGGAAGAAGGCTAGCCCTCACAGGCAAGTCACGAGAAAAAATAAAAGAATTAGAGGAGCAGCTTAAAAAGCTAGACCCTGAAGACGATATTCAACATGCCCGAATCAAAGAGATAAAAGAAGAACTCACAAAGCTTAAAAAACGAATCAAAAACATCCCCTGGATTGATGAGTTCGACTTACGCTTTAACCAACATATAAAGCAACCCGTCCCAAGCACCAGCGCCGTTATGTTTTGCTTAATGGATGTTTCGGGCTCCATGACTCACATGCATAAAGACATCGCCAAACGTTTTTATATTTTGCTCTATATGTTTCTAAAACGAAATTATCAAAAAATTGAGGTTGTTTTTATTCGCCACCATACCAGCGCTAAGGAAGTGGACGAGGAGGAGTTCTTCTATTCACGGGAAACAGGCGGGACCATCGTTTCTAGCGCATTGGAGTTAACTAGAGAAATCATCCACAAGCGTTACCCTGCGTCAGACTGGAATATATACTGCGCACAAGCCTCCGATGGTGACAACTGGAGCGATGACTCACCCAAGTGCTCGAGGCTCTTGAAAGACGATATTCTACCTCTCGTGCAATATTTTGCTTACATTGAGATTACTAAGCTAGATCATCAAATGCTGTGGCATGAATATGAAAAACTGGCTAAGGAGTTTGAGGACTCTTTCGCCATGCAAAACATTAAAGACGAGAGTGACATCTACCCTGTCTTCCACGAATTATTTCAGAGGAAGCCGGCATGACAGATAAAGACAACAAACAAAATGAAGAGCGTAAAAAGAGTTATATTGCGACTGGCTCGGAATGGTCATTTGAACAGCTAGAACGCTTTGATGATGCCATTTCAGACATAGCAAAAGAATATAAGCTAGACACCTACCCTAACCAAATTGAAGTGATTAGCTCTGAGCAAATGCTCGATGCCTATTCCTCGGTCGGTATGCCTCTAGGCTATTATCACTGGTCTTACGGGAAACAGTTCCTACAAAACGAAAAAGGTTATAAGCGCGGCCAAATGGGGCTCGCCTATGAGATCGTTATTAACTCTAACCCATGTATCGCTTACTTGATGGAAGAGAATACCTTGATGATGCAGGCCTTAGTCATCGCGCATGCATCATATGGTCATAACTCTTTTTTCAAAGGCAACTACCTGTTCCGCACCTGGACCGATGCCAGCGCAATAATAGACTACCTTCTGTTCGCCAAAAACTATATTGCAAAGTGTGAAGGCCGTTATGGCGTCGATACCGTAGAAACCTTTCTAGACTCCTGCCACGCAGTAATGAATTACGGTGTTGACCGTTATAAGCGCCCTGCTCCTATATCAGCTGAAGAAGAATTGAAACGACAAGAAGAGCGCGAGTTCCATCTGCAGCAGCAAGTTAATGAGCTGTGGAGAACCATTCCTGTCAGCGGCGACAAAGAAGAAGCCGAGAAAGATCAACGCTACCCTGAAGAACCGCAGGAGAATCTGCTTTATTTCTTTGAGAAGAATGCCCCCATGCTTGCCCCATGGCAACGGGAAGTACTACGTATCGTGAGAAAAATTGCCCAGTATTTCTACCCGCAAAGACAAACTCAGGTAATGAATGAGGGTTGGGCAAGCTTTTGGCACTACACCATCATGAATACGATGTATGACAAAGGTTTGGTGAATGAAGGCTTTATTATCGAGTTCTTAAAATCACACACAGCGGTGGTCTATCAACCTCCCTTTGATAGCCAATGGTACAGCGGCATCAACCCTTATACGCTTGGTTTTGCCATGTTTCAGGATATCAAACGTATCTGCCAACAACCTACGGATGAAGATCGACAATGGTTCCCAGATATCGCGGGCACAGACTGGCTGGAAACACTCGATTTTGCCATGCGAAACTTTAAAGATGAAAGCTTTATCCTACAGTTCCTTTCACCTAAGGTAATTCGGGACTTAAAACTCTTCGCAATTCGTGATGATGACCAGCAGAGTCATTATGAAGTAACTGGAATACATGATGAGCAAGGTTATCGATATGTTAGAGAAAAGCTCTCTCAGCAATATAACCTGAGTATGCGCGAACCAGATATTCAGGTGTGGAATGTTGATTTAAGAGGAGATCGATCACTGACCCTTAGGCACACACCAAACAGCCGAGTCCCCTTGGGTAAAAGTACAGACGAAGTACTCAAGCACATACATCGTTTGTGGGGGTTTGACGTTCATTTATTTAGTGTTGAAGAAGGGCTGACAGTAGATGAATATCACTGCCCTCCCATCACGTAGCCGCCTGAAGACGAAGTCAATTAGTGAGTATTATTTAGGGCTAACTCTCGACAAAAGCTCTTTCGATTACGTAATGCCCGGCATTCCCCTGACGCGCTTCAACAAAGCCCATATCATCAAGTATACGACAAGTATCTTTAAGCATACTTGGGCTACCACAAATCATAAAACGATCATCATCAAGGTTTAACTCTGGTAGCCCTAAGTCTTTAACAAGCTTGCCACTCTCCAGCGCATCGGTAATTCGACCTTGAGTTTCAAACTCATCACGTGTCACGGTTGGGTAATAAATAAGCTTGTCTTTGATAAACTCACCAAAAAACTCATTTTCCGGAAGCTCCTTTTTGATTTGCTCTTGATAGGCCAGCTCTGAAACAAATCTCGTACCGTGCGTTAGAATTACTTTATCATATAATTCATAGGTTTCCGGATCCTTGATGATACTCATAAAAGGCGCCAAGCCAGTACCGGTACTAATCAAATATAGGTTTCTGCCAGGCAGTAAGTTATCAACAATCAAGGTGCCAGTCGGTTTTTTACTCAACAGTATCTGGTCCCCCACTTCTATTTTCTGAAGCTTAGATGTCAACGGACCATCAGGTACTTTAATACTAAAGAACTCCAGCTCTTCCTCATAATTTGCACTGGCAATACTGTAGGCACGCATCAAGGGCTTACCTTCGTGTTCAAGCCCCATCATAATAAAGTGGCCATTCTTAAAACGAAAAGACGGATCACGACTGGTCGTAAAGCTAAACAATGTTTCATTCCAATGCTTCACACTCGTGACAGTTTCTTTCATAAAGCCAGACATACGATTTCTCCAATTGAATTTAACTTGCCAGAAACAATACGCCCAACTAACATATCTGTAAAACAGGTTTATTATATATATTTATTCGGTTTTTCCGATTTATTAAACTAAGGCTTTA
>NZ_LWGA01000871.1:0-7410 GCF_001635235.1 Oleiphilus sp. HI0117
CGGTCCGCCATTTAAATTTACAGTCCTTAACTCTTACTCATTTCTCAATAAGAAAACCTCAAATTATATACTTCTTGAGATGTCTGACTTATTTCTGTCATATTTCTTCTATACGCTTGCTTTTGAAACAATCAAAAGGAGATAGAAATGAACGAATATGAAGAAGAAGTATTGGATTCCGGATGGCTGGAATATGACGATGAAGAGTTTGAGGACGATGCTGTTGAGATGTAACAGCATTGCCTTCTATATTCCCCTCCAGCTAATTATCCCCGCTTTTATTAATACCACCCACGATAAAACTGCTTGAACTAGACGAATCTACGTCAATCGCTATTCATACCTTAATACCTTCAGTTCATATAGTTTTTTATATCTGTGAAATAGGTCCGGGCAGCGTTACATATCCTTTCTTTTTTAAACGTGTGCTTCCTTGGTTATCAACTAAACTGATTTGTAGTTTTAGATTTATTGGGTGCGCAATTTCTATGCGCATCTTAACGAGGTAGTTATGGGGTTTAGAAAGTCAGATTCATATGAGGCTGTCTTCTTTGTTGAAAATCAGCAAGTAACGAAACATTTGATGTTCTCGGAGTTCGAGGCAATGTTAGACGGCTTGGGTGCTTTACCAGATTACGCTGATCAAGAAGCTAAAGCAGTTTATGCGGTGATTGGCAAGGATGGTACGATCCAGGCGCTGGTATTCTTCATTTTATATTTCGACGAAGATGGCAAGGCTGACGCAAGTTGGAATGTACCAATTGAACGCTTGGCTGAAGTGAGTGGTAGTGGGCCTGATTTAGGTGGCGGGCCAATACGTTTGGCTTGCCGGGGGCAGTGTTCAATTAATTGGCATTTGAACGACCTATGGGATCCTGATATGACGCCCGGGTCGAATGACTTCTTGCGACTCAAGAAAGCGGTCGAGTTGAATAAACTACGCTTTCAATTTGAGAAAGCCGAGCCGGATATCCCAGTTCTTTCACCGAGTGATCCGGTGTTGGATGACTTGGGCTTGGAAACAGAGGTTGAAAAGCGAACCAAGTTGGCTCGTTTGCTTAAGGAGCAGAGGCTAAGAATTCGTACTCTGGAGTCTAGTCGTGAGCAAAATGTTGATTTTGGAGATCGTGAACAGAAAATTATTCTGCATGCTTATAAGAATGAAATTCAAGAGCTTAAGCAAACGAATGAACAGCTTAAGCTGATAAACGAAAAACTAAAGCTCAAGCTAGGTAAGCGAAATGATCAGTTCTTAAAGCTTCAGGATCAGGTCAGTGATCAGTCAGATCTAGTTTCGAAACTGGAGACTCGCTTAAAAGGTGCGTCTGCGGGTGACAAGGAGCGCTTGGAGCGTCAGAAAATGGAGGCTGAAATGGTTCTCCTGAAGGAGCAGTTAGATCGCAAAGATTTAGATCTTGCTTATCGAGAGGAACGTGAGGAGCAGCTGCGATCTGAGCTTGAGGAATTGAGTGAGTCTCGTGGCGCTAGCAGCACCAATGAAGGTATGTTTGACCGCCTGAAAGCGTTGGATGTGGTCTACGTTGCCTACCACCCGGGTGCTGGGCATATCACCATGACGGCGAGTGAAATTCGTGATTATGTTGATAACCCAAACGCTTTCGTAGCGGCAAAATGTTATGTCACGGAGGAGCAGTACCTAGCTTGGTTAGAACACTTTGATCAGCCAATTTGCCAGCATGCCGAAGGCGTAGGTCAAGTTTGCGGAAAGAGTGTAAGCAAGGTTAGCGCACCGGGTGATTTTCAGGAAGGAGTGAGTGACATGTGTGAGAGTCATAAAGGTTATGCTGGCTAATAATAAAACTACTGCTGAGTTGGGTGTGCAATTTGATGTACTACCCGAAGTTCACTCCTTTCCTCTGGAGATTGCGAAAGATCAGCTAGTGACCCTGGACTGTCTGCGTCTCGATAAAGTACATCCTTTTATATCGGGGAACAAATGGTACAAGCTAAAGCATCATTTACTAGCGGCTGTCGCGGCGGGCAAATCACAAATTGTAAGTTTTGGTGGTGCCCACTCAAATCATTTGCATGCCTTGGCTTATGCCGCAAATCAATTGAATCTGGACTCTGTCGGTATTGTTCGAGGTGAACCACACGGCGATTTGACACCTACTCTGCAGGATTGCGAAAAGTGGGGGATGAAGATTCAATGGCTTGATCGTGAAACGTATCGTCACACTGCTTCTAACACTACACCTGATATGTATAAAGAGGCAATGCCCGAAGCCTGGGTTGTTCCTGAAGGTGGTGCAGGTAGACAAGGCACGCTAGGAATCGAAAGTTTATTTAATACCTTGCATCATGCGGGGCAACTTAACTATGACTTGATAGCTTGTGCTGTGGGCTCAGGCGCAACCTTGGCAGGGATTGCTCAGGCAAATATTGGTCGAGCCCAGTGTGTTGGATTTTCTGCACTAAAAAATGCTCACGACCTGGAGCATCGCGTAGAGCGGCAGTTATCAGGTGCCAGTAGGGTTAACCCTTGGAGAATATGTCATCACTATCATTTCGGTGGCTTTGCCAAAATCAATAGTCGTCTGACGGAATTTATTTCTGATGTTTATGATGAGCATGGTTTGGTTCTAGACCCTGTTTATACAGGAAAGATGATGTATGGGCTGGCGGAGTATATTCATCAAGGAAGAATCCAGGCGGGAGCGCGAGTATTAGCTGTTCATACTGGCGGGCTACAGGGCTGGCGTGGATTTGGTGAATCCTATCAGCGTTTCCTGTCTTCATAGACAATCTCATGTTCAAATCTCTGAATTGTCGTGAGAACGGTATTCAGGCTGTAAGTCTGGAGTCTGTTAATTTATTATGTGCTTAGTGTCGGCCGGTGTAGTATTGGCTAATGTAGAGTGCTTCTTGAAGCGATCGTCCTCTCTCATATATATCACGCTATTACATAGTATAAGGGTTAGTTAAGGTATGGATCATTTTCGTAATATCGGTTTGATTGGTCGTATGGGCAGTGCCCAGGTCATAGAAACGATGCGTCGTTTAAGAAAATTTCTGGTTAATGAAGGTTATTATCTAATCATTGAAGAAAATATCGGTGCTTTAATTCCCGGGCATGGTTTGCAGGTTTCCAGTGTCAAAATGATGGGGGAAATGTGTGATCTGGTGATCGTAGTGGGTGGTGATGGAAGTTTGTTGGGGGCTGCTCGAGAGTTAGCTAAATCAAATGTTCCTTTGTTAGGAGTAAACCGTGGCCGATTAGGTTTTTTGACTGATGTGTCACCAACTGAGTTGGAATCGAAAGTAAAAGAAGTGCTTTCAGGGCAGTATATTCAGGAAAGACGCTTCCTGCTAGATGTTCATGTTAAGCGAAATGGCGAGCCGGTTGGCTTTGGTACCGCATTGAATGACATCGTTCTTCACCCGGGTAAGTCAACTCGTATGATCGGTTTTGACTTGTTTATTGAGGGTCAGTTTGTCTACAGTCAGCGTTCAGATGGTTTGATTGTTTCGACACCAACTGGGTCAACAGCTTACTCTTTGTCGGCCGGTGGGCCTCTTTTGCACCCTAAACTCGATGCAATCTCATTAGTTCCAATGTTTCCTCATACGCTCAGTAGCCGTCCAATCGTTGTTGACGGTAAAAGTGAGATTAAAATTGTGATTGGTGAAGGTAATGAGATTTACCCGCAGGTCAGCTGTGATGGTCAGCATCACATCCCTGTTGCGCCTGGCGATGCAGTATACATAAGTAAAAAACCACATAAAGTGCGTTTGATTCACCCTACCTCTCATAACTTCTATGAAACCTGTAGAGAGAAATTAGGCTGGGCCAATAACCTGATAAGTAGTTAATAGATGGCATTTGTTAAGAAAAAAGTTAAGCAAGGCTATGACCTGATTGGTGATATTCATGGTTGTGGTAACTCCCTTGAACGTCTGTTGAAAAAGATGGGTTATGAGAACAAGCAAGGTTGCTACCGTCATCCGCAACGCAAAGTGATTTTTGTGGGTGATATTGTTGATAGAGGCCCTCGAATTCGAGAAGCTCTGCATATTGTAAAAGACATGGTCGACCAATCGCAGGCCGAAATTGTCCTGGGCAATCACGAATACAATGCAATGTGTTACTGCACAGAGGGTCGTCAAGGTAGTGGCATGCAGTATTTGCGCGAGCACAACGCTCGTCATCACAGACTTATTCGAGAGACCTTGGAGCAGTTTGATGCTCATCGCTCCGAATGGCACAAGTTTCTATCGTGGTTTCATGAAATCCCTCTTTTTATTGAAAAAGAAGACTTCCGAGTGGTTCATGCTTGTTGGGATAGTTTAGCGATTGAACGTTTAAAATCTTATTCCCCAGACCATTGCATTAGTATGGACTTTTTGCACGAGTCTGCGGTCTCTGGTTCTTTCGCTAGCCGAATTATTGACAAGTTAACTCGCGGTACCGCATTGGAGCTGCCAAACGGTGAAACCATTCTAGGCAAAGATGGCTTGGCGAGAAGCATGTTTCGCACAAAGTTCTGGAGTGATGATCCCCAGATATACAATGATGTTGTCTTTCAACCCGACCCACTGCCGCCAGAAATGGCTGAGCGTCCTTTGTCGGCGATAGAGAAGCAGCAATTACTGACCTACCCAACAACAGAGGCGCCCGTATTTGTGGGTCATTACTGGATGTCTGGTGAGCCAGAGCCTATTCAATGCAATATTGCTTGCCTGGATTATAGCGCGGTGAAATATGGCCAGCTGGTGGCTTACCGAATGGATGGCGAGAGAGTCTTGAGTAAAGACAAGTTTGTGTCGGTGGACGTTACCCGGACATGAGTCGCATACCACCCATTCCACTAGACTTGGATCTTTCGGACTTTAGTCAATGGCTCCATTTTCAGGGCGTGGCCCATCGAGTCATTGAAAATCAGGGTGAACAAGCTTTGATTCTAGATGATGAAGGCTATGAGGAGCAGGTCTTGAGTGCGCTTGAACGCTACATGACAGAACCTCAGTATCGTAGTGGCCTAGCTGAGCAGCTTGATAAAATGCAGGACCAGCATCGGCGTCGTGAAGTGTTTCGTAAGCCGAGGGACCTGGTGGCATACACGAGGGCTAAACCAAGCCAAGCTCCTGTGATTTTTACACTTATCTTTGTTAGTGTGGCTTTTGCTTTTCTAACCGACTTTGGTAAAGGCGGTGCGCTGCTTAGATCTTTTTTGATCGTTGATCCCTTTAATTCCGGTTTGGATATGAACTCAGTCAGTGGGCGCTGGAATGCAATGCTTGATGTGCTTATCAGCGGCCAGGTCTGGCGCTTGGTTACGCCGGATTTTATCCATTTCAACGTCATGCACATCACCTTCAACCTGTTAATGTTGTGGGTGCTTGGTGGCCAGCTGGAAATGCAAAAAGGTTCCGTTTCGTTTATTGCCTTGACGATGTTTGTTTCCATTATTTCAAATATTGCTCAGCTTCTCGAAACTGGGTACTTCTTCGGTGGTTTGTCGGGAGTGGTATATGGTTTGGTAGGTTATTGCTGGTTATGGAAGATGTTTGATAAAAACATCTTTTTCCCTAATGTATTGTTAAAGTTTAGCTTGGTCTGGCTACTGCTTGGTTATACGCCTGTCACTGAGTGGTTGGGTTGGGGGAGAATGGCTAATGCCGCACACCTGTATGGCCTATTGTCGGGTCTGGTTTGGGCGGCAATTACCCTGTATGTGAATGAGCGTGTTATAGAAAAGAAAGTATAAAAAAACTCCGTTATCCACCGGGCCAAATGTTTTGGCCCGAGGTTAACGGAGTTCACATATGTATGTGTAGAGATGAGAGAGACCAAGTTGATTTCCGGTGAAAGGTAATCGCTCTAAAGTAGAGTGATTGCGCTTCGCTGGGAACTCAACTTATGCAAATGATAATTGTTATCATTTGCATTGTCAACCACTGAGCTTGATCTTTTTTGTTTATTCTTGAGTAGCGTTACAGGGATTGATATTCTCGCTAGCTTGTTACAAATTCTTGAGTGCATGCTATGGCACTCAAAGTTCTTCTAGGATTAACTTATGAAGTTTGAAGATGCTGCTGAATCCATTCCTAAAGAAATTTACGAAAAGTTCAAGCAAGCGATAGAGTTGGGAAAGTGGCCCGATGGCCGGACCCTCTCTCGTGAGCAAAAAGAAATATGCCTTCAGGCGGTCATGCTTTATGAAGTAAAACATGGACTCGATGAAAGCAATCGAACCGGCTATGTTGATACAACGAAAAAGACCTCCCCATGCGGGCCAAAAGACGATAGTGATGATGAGTCGACTATCCGTATATTGCACTAACAAAGAAGACGATTAATGAATCAAGTTGCATCAGGTCATTTAAGTAAAATGACAGTGAGTCAGGGGAACCCGGTAAGTTACACCTTGAACTTTGGTGATACAAAATGCAATCCTGCAGATTATCTTGGCAAGAAATTACGCTTTCGTTCTAACGGCGAGATTCGCTGTTTTCATTGTCAGAAGCGTACCAACAAGAGCTTTAACCAAGGTTACTGTTATCGATGCTTTACCAAGTTGGCCCAGTGTGACCGCTGTATTATGAGCCCTGAGCTTTGTCATTATGCACAAGGTACCTGCCGTGAGCCGGAATGGGGTGAAACACACTGTATGCAGGAGCATATAGTTTATTTGGCGAATTCAACTGGTTTGAAAGTCGGGATTACCCGTCATAACCAGGTGCCTACCCGCTGGATAGATCAGGGTGCCATTGCTGCATTGCCTATATTCTCAGTTAAGTCCCGACGACTTTCCGGTTTGCTTGAAGTTATGCTGAAAGAGTGGGTGGCGGACAAAACTAATTGGCGGAAAATGCTGAAGCATGAGGTCGTTGATATAGATCTTTTGGTTGAACGTGACCGTCTAATGGAACTGGCTCAGGATAAGTTGGCCGAGCTTGATGAGCAATTCCCCGGTGAGATTACTGCTTTGACTGAGCAGGATGTATGGGAATTTGAATACCCACACTTATCTTGGCCAGAAAAGGCTAAAACCTTTAATTTTGATAAACAAGATGAGGTGGAGGGGACCTTAATTGCCATTAAAGGGCAATATATGATTCTCGATACCGGTTGCTTAAATATTCGAAAATTTACGTCCTACGACGTCTCGCTAGACGTCGAGTAAGACATATACTTGGAAAGCATGCATGAGTGAATCAGCAAAGACGATATACCTCAAAGACTATCTTGAGCCTGCGTTTAAGATTACGTCACTTGATTTAACCTTTCAGTTATTTGAAAACGGAGCGTTGGTAAAAGCCAGGCAGCTTATCGAGCGAGTCGCTGGCCGTGAAGGCGAGGCGCTGTCACTAAATGGTGAAGACCTTGAGCTGAAAAGTATAAAGTTAGATGACCGTGAGCTGGAAGAGAGTGAATACCTTCTAGAT
>NZ_LWGA01000872.1:0-5728 GCF_001635235.1 Oleiphilus sp. HI0117
GCAATTAATGTACAGACAACACAGCCTGTCTGCGGACTACGCTCATAGCAATGAGGTGCATAGAAGTGCTTCATTGTCTGCAATTCAAATGCAGCAGATTGTTTTTAATGAAGTTAAAAAATTTAATGCAGAATCAGAAAAGCTGGCAAACCGAAGTGGCAGAAATTGGCTGGCTCGCTTGATTGCAAAGTTTACCGGCAGGTCATGATTAGCTAATTACCTAGCTCGGTAAGGTCAACATAGAAAAGTCTTAAGTGTTAATTCTCTTCCAAGAAAGCCTGGATTCGTTTCTTACAATGCTTTGATAAACTTCCCGACAGATAAAGGGTAGGGTGTTCAGCGCTTTCTTCAAGAATTGAGTCAAGCAATTCGCTTTCATCATCATCTGATAAATTCACAATCCACATATTGATGCGGGTGTCGTCCTGAAGCTGTGCTTCGTTCATGCTGGAGTCAAAACAATGAATTTCTGCATCACAATATAGAGCGAGCTCTTTAGATAAGCTTTTAACATAGAGCTCTAATGATGCGTATACGCCGACGACTCTCTCGGTGCATTCTTCAACAAGTGGTGTAGGAATTGGTGCGTGCATTAATTCTTCGCTTAGCGCTTCTTCTTGGACGATCTCAGTTCTCTCTGTTTCCTCGCTTGCTGGTTCAAGGGCTTTCTCTGGTTCTAGAGTCCGAAGCTCTTCAAGTAATAGTTCAGCTTCGGCGCATATATCATCGAGAATCGAACCGTCCTCTAATAAAGGAGGCTTGCTTTCCTCAATGGAAGATAGCATTACATCTTCATTTTTTGCTTCTTCCGAAATATATACGCCAAAAGGGTTCAAAAGATCAGGTTTGGCGTGATTGTCGTCTTGAGATTGATGCGCTT
This sequence comes from Oleiphilus sp. HI0117, assembly GCF_001635235.1. NCBI lineage: Bacteria > Pseudomonadati > Pseudomonadota > Gammaproteobacteria > Oceanospirillales > Oleiphilaceae > Oleiphilus > Oleiphilus sp. HI0117. The sequence goes on from NZ_LWGA01000872.1 coordinate 881, forward strand.
CAGAGCCTAGAATTGGAATATGCAGGGCATCTTACTCACCAGTTGACCAGATATCTTCCGCATGAGCTGATGAGCCCGTTGGAATATTGACTTTCTTAAGGTCAGACTTGCTCTTAATGCTTTTACTGCCGAACATGTGAATATTCATGATAATGCCTGCAAACTTTAAAGTTAAACTATATTGGTTAATAGATGTTCATAACTAAAGCCTAGTCATTATTACGCAAAAGTAAGCTAAGGTTCTGCAAACAAATGTGAAATCTGGTTTTATGATGGAAGTAATGTGTCACATATTTGGATTATCTCGTGTTTTTGTATTGTGACTAGGTTCAAAATTCGAATAAACTGCGCTTCAGGCAGTATTGGAACTGCCGATAAAAGGGAATTGACAAGTTCATGCAGGGAATAGGGAGGTTCGCCGCAGTGTTTAAACGCCTAAAATTACATAAGAAACCAAAGCCAGATTTACGCTTTATTGACCCTGAAATATACCGGGCTCAGAGGCAAGCTCCCAAACGAAGCACTTCAATACCTTTCACTAGAAAAGGATATGACATAAAGCCGAACAATTTGTATTCGGATGTGTATTCAGGTTTATCGCAGTCAAGCGTCAAAACACACTCTACTAAAACATCTTTTTATCGGACTCGTGCAGGGAAACCTCTATCGGAACCTGAATCGTCGGATAGGCCTGTATACGTAAGTACTGAAAAGGATGAGGCTTTCTATCTGGAAGGTGTGAAAGCTTTGCCTCAAATGCTGGTAGAGGAAAGTCAAAAGCAGGAGCTCAAAGAGCATCCTCATATCGACTTATTTGATATGTTTGTTGCGCAGTCTGATAACGCGAGAGTAATCGTGGGTAATCAGCTCAGTATAGAAGACCGGTATCTTGGGCCAAACTATCTGTGTGAGCGTAGTCTAGGAATATTTTCTGACTCAAAAATGTATTCAGCTTTAATTAGAAAGGAGCTGAGTTCATACCGGGTAGATGTCCGCCACTTTAATCACCCTACTACCTTTGTTGAAAGTCGATATGAGTTCTATGACCGAATTTCTGCATGGATTCTGTTTTTGTCAGATGATTGTGATGAAGGCTTTATTGATCGTTTTCTGGACCGTTACTGTGATAAGCCAACTTTATTCCTGTGCCCCAAAATGAGCAGAAAGAATGCGACTGAGCGTGTGAAGGAATTTATTAATCAATATGGGCTTGAGGAAGAAGTCGATCTCTGCGACTCAGAGATTGAGTTAGTTTAGTGGTTTGTTCGAAAGTTATTTAAAACAAACTCTTCTATTGCTTCTTTAAGGTATAATGCTGCGAATTACTTTTTGGAGCCCAACCACCTCATGACTGAAGAAATTAACTACCAGAATAACCCTTTGCATGGCCTGGGTTTAAAGACGCTTGTGACAGAAATCGTTGATTTCTATGGCTTTCAAATCCTGCACGCATATTTGAATCTGAATTGCTTCAAGACAAATCCAAGTATCGAGTCCAGCGTTAAGTTTTTAAAGAAAACGGATTGGGCTCGTGAAAGAGTTGAAGCATTTTACCTTTACCAGTTTAAAAGTCTCCCTAAGGCTTCCCCTGAGCAGTTCGAATTGCCTCCTCGCGACCGTATTATTCCTGACGGACAAACTCCTGGTGAACCGGCAGAACTAAGCCTTGAAGATGCTGAGGAACTTAGGGAAAAACGAGAGCGAAAAGCTGCAGAAAGGCGAGGTAGTGGTGATAGCTTTTCGAGAAACAGGAAGTTTACCGCTTCGCCCTACACTAAATCTGGATCTGAAAAGACAAGAGATAAGCCTAATAGCGACAACGAAGAATCAGGCGCTAAGAAGCCGAGTAAGCCTTCTTCAGGTGCTGCTGACCCATGGGCTAAGTGGAAGGAATAAGACTCGCGTCACATAATTGCTCCGTATGCTAAATGCGTGAATGATATACTCTCTTCTGAAAAGGATGACTCTTAAAACTCAATTAGTAAAACTTTAGTCTAAGGAAGACGGTTTTTTCTATCAAAAACAGTTTGCTGTTCTGCGTTCTCCCTTGTTCAAGCCTGCCACATAACAAGCTGAATTTTCCTCCACCTGTGGCACGAAAGTTCACTTGCCAGACGTGGTGGATTTTAATAATACGAAAATAAGAATATGAAGATCTTAATGTCTCAAAAGAACAAGCAAACTAAAGTGCCGAACACTTTCTTTATCTTCGTTATATTGGCTGCTCTGCTGAGCCAGTCGGGTTTGGTGATGTCGATGACTATTGGCTCGCTAAGCTATGACGCAGATGTTAATGCTAGCATTATTTCTGATAGCCGAAACAACCGGGATTGGCTACGCTGGGATGAACTGACTGGTAATACTTTGGAAGAAACGCGTGCGTTGACTCAAGGTGCTTACCAAGGTTGGTCTATTGCCAATTCGCTTGATGCCCAGCTGTTTATCGAAGCACTATTGCCTGCTTATAGGGCGACCACTTGTACTGCCTACTCGAGTGAAGGGTGTTGGACAGATAGAGATGTAACGCGAGACTATCACGAGTTAGTTGGCGATACCTTTACAACTGGAAGTGGTACTGACCTAGTCTTTTTTGAGTCTCATAAACCTGATTGGGCTGGATACATTATGACTCGCCAAGATAGGGCCTTAAAGACAGTCGAGAAGAAATCTGAGTTCGATCGTATCGATAACGCTAATCGTTTTGTAGATTCATACGAAGGTACAGGGTGGTTGTTATATAGAGACTGGCCAGTTGATTCAATAGAAGTGAATGAGCCTTCATCACTGTTTTTTAGTTTGTTCCCCTTACTAGGTTTATACAGGTTCGGACGTAAGCACTAGCGATTATAACGAATTGGGATCAGTGTAAAATGTTTTATACACTGATCCCAATGCCTTAAATAAAGCGAGCCCTAAAGTTTCGACCTTTTAGTTTTCCTTTTGAAATTTTCTCAAGCGCTTTGCGACTAACTTTGTGTTCAACCGCAACATAGGCTGAGAAGTCAAAGATATTAATCTTGCCTATCGATGTTGCTTCTATCGTCTTGTCGCCTGTCAGTGCGCCCAATATGTCGCCAGGTCTGACTTTCTGTTTCTTTCCACCGTCAATTTGAATTGTTTTCATTGGTGGGTAAAAAGGCTTTTTGGCAAGGACGTCTGCTGAAGGAAGTGCTTCTGCCACTATTTCTTTGTTCAGGTACTGTTCTAATCTATCTATGCGATAGCGTTCTTTTTCTGCGTAGAGTGTAAATGCCAAACCCTTACTACCTGCACGGCCTGTTCTGCCAACGCGATGAACATGGACTTCGGAGTCGCGTGCTATGTGAAAGTTTATGACAGCATCTAGATCTTTAATATCGAGACCGCGGGCCGCGACATCCGTTGCGACCAGAATTGAGGCGCTTTGATTAGAGAATCTAACAAGAGTTTGGTCTCGATCGCGCTGTTCCATATCACCATGTATCGCAATGGCGCTGAAGTTTCTATCATGTAAGGCATCTGCCAGGTCTTGGGTTTCTCGTTTGGTATTGCAGAAAATCACCGTTGATGGTGGTTGATACTGCATGAGAATACGATGAACTGCATCAATTCGCTCATCTTGATCTGGGAGTTCATAGAAGTGTTGCTCAATACTGCTGTCACTATGTGTTGACTCAACCTTTACCATGACCGGATCGGTGAGATATTGCGCTGCGATCGATTGAATCTGTTTTGGATAGGTTGCGCTTAACAGCAGAGTTTGGCGCTCTTCTGGTATATCTTCAATGATAGTATCCAAGGCCTCCTGAAAGCCCATGTCTAGCATTCTATCAGCTTCGTCCAATACCAGCGTGTCAACATTGTTGAGCTTCAGGTTACCTTTTCTAACGTGTTCTTCAACCCGGCCAGGAGTACCGACGATGATATGTGCGCCGTGCTCTAAAGAACCAACTTGAGGGCCAAAAGGCATGCCGCCACATAAGGTGAGAACTTTTATATTGTGAATAGCGCGGGCAAGTTTGCGAATTTCTTTGGCGACTTGATCGGCCAGCTCACGAGTAGGGCAGAGCACCAAAGATTGAATTCTGAAACGTTTTACGTCTAGCTTATTGAGTAGCCCAAGCCCAAATGCGGCAGTCTTTCCTGAGCCCGTTTGACCTTGCGCGATGACATCTTTTCCCTCAATAATCAGGGGCAGGCTCTGCATTTGAATCGGTGTCATGGCTTGATAGCCTAATGAATCCAGATTGTCTAAAAGTTCTTTTTTTAGGGCTTGGGAAGAAAAAGCAGAGTCGCTCAAAATAATTGTCCTGATGTTGGAAAGCAGCAAGGCCCCTGTTTATCGAATACGGGCCTTAATAAGTGGCACATTCTAGTACTTGTCAGCGAAGTGTTCCATCTCTAGCTGAATTCTAACTAAGGAGGTTTCCCTATCATCTCATGAGACAACCTCATAACAAGGTTTGTATTCCTTATCACCCAGCTTCATTCGGCGCTGGTCGACGAACGTGCGCAAGAGCTTATCCAATGGCTCTATAATTTCCAAATCTCCAGTGATCTTGAATGAACCATGCTCTGCAATTGCTTTCAAACCTTGCTCCTTGACATTACCGGCAACAATTCCTGAAAAAGCTTTGCGTAAGTTTGCGGCAAGAATGTGAGGCTCCTGATTTTTGGACAGGTCTAGGTTTGCCATGTTGGGATGAGTGGGCTCGAAAGTTTTTTGAAACTGATGGTCGATATGAAGTTGCCAGTTGAAAAAATAAGCATCTTTTCGGGAGCGGCGATGTTTAAAGACCTTATGACAGGTTTGCACCATATGCTGAGCGACAGCACCGGGATTGTCAGTAATAATTTGATATTTCTCTT
>NZ_LWGA01000873.1:0-3690 GCF_001635235.1 Oleiphilus sp. HI0117
ACGTATGGGCTATTGCAGCGGCGATTGTTGTTCCGTTCCTTATTTTTGTTTTGGTGATTGGTCTTAACGAGTCCGATATTGAAAAGGATTCGGCGAAAGATGATGCAAGCAACTTTGATGTTGCCAAGAAACAGGTTATCAAAAAACCAAAGCCGAAGCCGAAACCTAAGAAAAAGAAACGACAGCAGCCGCAAAAACTACCCTCAATCAAGCCTGCAAATGTTGGCGCGAATCTGGGGGGGGCTGGGCTAAGTTTCGGTGTTCCTCAGTTTGATGAAACAGAATTTTCTGAGTTTTCTGATAACGATCTTCTAGCAGGATCTAGTGATCAGGCCATGGACAAAAGTAGCGTCGATACGCCTCCGAAGGTTCGAAAGCGTTCTCCGATTGTTTATCCGGAGCTCGCAAGAAAGCAGGGTGTTAGTGGCTACGTCACCATGAATGTTCTGATCGATGAAAGTGGCAATGTTGAAGACGTTGAGATTCTTGACTCTAAGCCTGAAGAGATATTTGACCTGAAGGCCGACAGTACCATTCGTCGTTGGAAATTTGAGCCTGCCACCTACAACGGTAAGAAGGTGAAGGTTTGGGCGATGCAAAAAATAGTATTTAAGTTGGATTGATATGCACATGAAATTATTTGTGGCAGTAGTGATGTGTCTCATGTGGTGTTTGCCATCCAGCGCAGCAGCACAAAAGACAGAAAAAATAGACTATGTAGCACTAGGCGCGACGTTGGTTAAAGACGGCTACATACAGCGAGCGAAAACAGTACTGGAAAAAGCTGAGGTAACAAAAGAAGGTTTTGATTTTAGTACTTATTACACACTGAAAGGGATAGTGTTTAATAAAACCGGCTATCCGAAGATCTCGAATATATTCTTCGATGCTGCAATTGAAAAGGGTCAAACAAAAGAGTCTGTATATCTTTATATTGCCCGAAATCATTGGCAGCGAATGGAGTATCAAGGTGTAATCGACGCGCTTGGTAAAGCGGGTCAGGCAGCCTTAGATAATCCTCAAATGTTGGTGATCAAAGCCGAAGCCTTTAAGCAGCTTGATGATATGAACTCCGCCTGGGCGACCTTGGACGAAGGTATTGAACTGCACCCAGAGTATTCGCGCTTCTACAGTCAGAAGTTTTATTACCTATTAGAGCTTGGCTTTTATCAAAGTGCTAATGACTACGCGCACCGTTATCTAGAAAGTGAAAACTATTCGGCAAAAGAATATCTGGCGGTAGCGTTTGCCCTAAGAGAGAGTGGTCAGAAAGATGCCGCTGCGGCTCTGCTAGAAGAAGGTGTGATCAAATATAACGACGATGATAAGTTGCTTGAGTTGCTTGGTCAGGTCTACATAGACCAAGAAAAGTACTTAATGGCTGCCTTGGTCTTTGACTGGGCGTCGATACGCTTCCCGAAGTTTTCTGCTAAGGCAGCAACCCTTTATCTGAAGTCTGGCGAACCAGTAAGGTCTTTACAGTTAAACCGTCGTATCAATCAGCAGGAAGAAAAGTTTAGACAGCGTGTTGGTATCGATATTTACCTCGAAGACTATGAGTCGATGGTTGCAAAGACTGACTCCTTACAACGCTATGACTTGTTGAAAGACGAAAATATCTTGTATGCACTTGGTTTTGCGCATTATAGAAATGGTGATTATGAGCAGTCTAAACGCTTACTGCAAAAAATCACTGATAGCCAATTATTCCAGAAAGCTTCCCATTTATTTCAGCAAATAGAGATCTGTCAGAATGACCCGTATGCATGCCGTTAAATTACTCCTAGCGAGTCTTCTATGTTTGTTCTCGGCAAGCGTGTTTGCAGCTGAGCAAACTGCTAAAAAAGAGAATTTATTTATCTTCGTTTTCAAAGAAGGTGTGGCGCAATCGAATATCAACGTTAAGGTTGGCGATGAAAGCTCAAAGACCGATGAGTTTGGTGTGGCTGCGTTTACTTTGCCAGCAGGTGATCACGAAGTTGGTTATTACAAAGGCGGAGAGTTGTTTGCATTAACCGATGTAGCATTACTTGAAACTGTATCGAGTCAGGTATTCCTGAACTTAACGAATCAAGGCGAAAGCGTAGAGCTTGATCTACCGCTGTCAGCGTATGAGCAGGACTTTGATCATCAGGATGTTAAGCCGCAAACCGGTCCTAAAGGTAATCTGATTTTCTCCGTGAGAGATTCTGCAAATGATGCCGCTGTTTCTGGTGCGAAACTATTCTTCAAGGGCTATGCCATCGATGCAATCACTGATGAAAAAGGTATTGCCACGGTAGAGCTTGCAGCGGGTGACTATGATATATCAGTTATCCATCCAAAGTATGTAATGCAGGTAAGCAAGGACGTTTCGGTTCGAGCCGAAACAGATAACGAACACGCGGTTAAGTTGATTAAGGCCGATATTGTATTAGATGAGTTTGTTGTATCGGCGCCCTTTGTTGAAGGGAGTTTGGCTTCAAATATTGCAGAACTTAAAGATAGTGATGTTGTGGGTGACGCAATTTCTAGTGAACAATTTAGTAAGTCTGGCGATTCAGATGCGGCTGGCGCCCTAAAGCGGGTGACCGGTATTACTATTGTTGACGATAAGTTTGTCTTTGTTCGTGGTTTGGGGGAGCGCTATAGCACCGTTCTTCTAAATGGGCTTGAAGTGCCTTCACCTGAACCGACAAAACGCGTAGTTCCGCTTGATATATTTCCTGCCGGTGTTATCCAGAGCATGGATATTCAAAAGACATTTTCTAGCGATATTCCAGGTACCTTTGGTGGTGGCACAATCTTAATCAATACCAAAGATATCCCAAAAGAAGATAATTATATCAGTGGTAGCATCAGTGTTACTGTCAATGATGCAACAGGTAACGACGTTGTGCATAACCCTGATAATGACCAGAGCCTACCTGGTATCTTGTTGAATTTAAGTGATGGCTTTAAAGCCTTAACGAATGAAGTAAAAGTTGGTGATTTGGTACTTGCTGAGGGTATCACAGCTGCTGAAAGAACGGCACTCGACAAAGCAATGGTTAGCTACCGTAGCTATGGTATTACTGAAACCAAGCTTGATCCAGGTACGAGTTTATCTACATCCTTCGGTCAGAGTTTTAAAACGTCTGGGGGGATGAAGTATGGCTTTGCCGGAAATCTATATTATAAAAACGAGCAAAATAATAGCGCCGATGTGACGGAAAATACTCAGGCCGATGCAAATCAGCGTGACAAAGATAAGACATTTGGGAAGACTGTTTTAAATGAAAAGCTTGGAGGTTTGGTTAGTTTTGGTCTTGAACCGACAAGCAACTCAAAAATTAAATATACCTTTGTTGGTCTAAATGAAGAAGAGGATCAAACAACGCAGTCTCAAATATATGACTATTTAGAGGAAAGGTCATCTGAAAAGGTCTTGCTAAGGTATACAGAAAAAGAGCTCTACTCACATCAACTATCTGGGGAGGGTTTACTTGGTGAGAAATCTGGTAGTCTTCTAGATGCGTTAAATCTCAGTACAGCTTTATCATTTTCTTCTGCTACGCGTTTAGAGCCCGGTACTTTTGAATATGTTTACAAAGAGTCGAATTCTGGCAGCGGGCTTGCGATTGATAAAAACAAAATGTTTTATCAATACTCAAACCTTGAAGATGAAGTTTTGAATTTTCGAGCGGATGCTTCCTTGCCGTTTACGCTCAA
>NZ_LWGA01000874.1:0-5195 GCF_001635235.1 Oleiphilus sp. HI0117
GCGAATATAAAAGCACGATACCGAAGGTGATAGAGTTCTAATATTAGAATTGACCAAAATAGCTACTAAACTCGGCCCCGGTTAGTATGCTTTTTTCTATCAACTCCAAGCCAATTTCACCTTCACCATAAAAGTTCGGCATTTCACTGTTTCTAAGTTGCGTTTGGGATTCAAGTACTTCCTGATCACTGCCGTGTACTTCTTGATTATAGAAAGCGACGAGTAAAGGCGACTCCGACCGAACGGTGTAGGAAACCTTGCCCAGATATGTACTGACAAATAAGCCTGCTCGACCTCGATCTAGGTTTTCGAGGTAATAGCTCGCAGTTTTAGCATGGTCGATCACGTAGGTTTGTGGGTTGGCGGGGAAGGAGGTAAAGGCGGCTTCGCCTAAATTCCATGGGCCCTTGGTTGTTGTGGCAACTTCAGGATGAAAGTCTTCTAAAAGAGGTAAAACAGTAAAGGCTGTTACGCGCTCGTCATCTATAAAAAGCGTGAGTAAAAACTTTTCGTCGTAGTAATAATTAGCGTTAATATCTTGATTGATAGCGCGGGAGACCTGAGGGCTGCCTAACAGCTCCTCCATATAAGGCACTGTATTACCCACATGTATTTTGGATATCGTTTCATACTCGATATCGTTAGTAAATTCTGAACGAATGGTTTCAACGGTATCACCTAGCACGGTCACCGCTTCGGAGTACTCGCCCAAGGCGATAATGATGGCCAGGAAAGTGAGGAAAGAGCCTTTAAATTTGCTGAAGAAGAGACTTCCCCCGAACATGTGTTGTTCTTTTACTTCTTCTTCCACTTCATCTTCGATTGTATTTTGAAGTTCTTTGCTGAGCTCTTCTTTTAATTCCTGCTTGATTTTTATTCTTTGCTGTTCTTCCATGTTTGTCTCTCTCATTTGGCCGAAGCTGAAAGCCTTAAAAAAACGGCCTAATTTATCGGTACTTAGGAATACGCTTTTTCACTTTGGCTAAGTACTTTCGTGTTTCTTCGTAAGGCAAATGTTCGATTAAGTGATCATAGACTTCTTGGGGTGTAAGGGCGTTTATTTTAGCTAAGGCAGGTTTTAAACGTCGCTTCCCAGTGAAGGCTTTCGCTACATTACCTGCGCCTGTGTTATAGGCGGCAATACTACAATAAAGTCGACTCAGCTCATTTTTGATACCTTTAAGGTAGCGATAGTACAGAATATTTAAATAGGTCGTACCCACTTCAATATTTTTGTCAGAGGTATAGAGATATGAAGGCGAGAGTATTTTTGCCTTGCCAAATAATTGTTGAGTTGCGTCTTGCCCTGCTGAGCTTGGAACAATCTGCATTAGACCATAGGCCGGAATCGGGGAGCGAGCCATCGGGTTGAATGCAGATTCGGTTTCAATAATGGCGTAGACCAGTGCGTCTTCGATTTTTGACTTTGCCGCAAACTTGCTCACGTCACTCGATAACATTTTTGCCTGACGAGGTAATTTATTGACTCTTAAGTCTGCCATCGCTTTAGGCTTTTTAGTTTTGCTACTAGCGATCTTCTTTTCTTTTTCTGCCAGCTTTTTATCGATGACGTTCATAGGAACTTCAACGCTTACGACTTTCTTACCTTGTTTATTGGTTTGTTCTTTTTTCTTGCCTAGTTTGATCATTCGATCAACGATTTCATCAATCTCTTTATCGCTCAGCGCTTGTTCTGCACTGGCTTTAGGAATAAGAATCGGTGTAGGTTTTACCTTGGCAGTTTCGAGTAGAGTAATTTTTTCTTTGCTTTTTTTCTCGATGGCTTGAGCAAGCGTGTCATCTTTGAAGGCTTCTGCTTTGTTCTTGGTGATGAGTTTCTTTAAAGAGCTTCGTAATTCCTTATCGTTGCGCTGCTTGCCTTCATGAGTGTGAGAAATTGAAATGGTTTGCTTCTCAAAATCGACGCTCTTTTTTTCCTTTAAGTCTTTAGAGTATTCGACCCATACTTTACGAGATGATAATTCGGGTTTGTCCCAAACTTTGCTGAGCTTGCTTTGATAGCGCTGTGTTTCTTTCTGGGATATTTTCTTAAACTCTGCAAACTCTTCCATCAGCTTTTTCTTATAGCTATCGAAGGCGTTTGTTTCTTGAAGTTTGAATTTCTCAAACTCGGACATTTCCGGTTTTTTACTAGGGGGTGCACTTTGCTCGAAAGCTTTGTCGATGTCACCAAAAGCTTCGTTCATTTCATTAAAAGGGTCACTAGCAGAAAGGTTACTTATTGGAAGTGCTAGCAAAACCGCTAAATTGAGTAACTTAAAGCCGCCCTTTTTCATAACGTTATCCTTTTATTTGTTTAAGGCTTCAATACGATTTAGGAAGAGCCAGGAGCGAGCTTGTACCCGCCCTGGCAAAGGTGATAAGCGCCGTGATTAGTTTTCAGCGCTAAACTCAGCTTCCATTTCATCGGCTGCTTTCTTGGCTAAGAAACGCTCATATAAAACAGCTTCGTTTTTAGGAGAGATGCTTTTGCCAGAACCTTGAAGCAAGTCTTTAAACAAAGATTCGGTGAGTTCTGGAGACATAGTCACCATGACGCATAGCTTTTGTGTGTCGTCCGGGAAGTCTACATAGTCAATTTTGGTGACGCGGCTACCAGATAAGGTTTTGTTTGCTAGCTGCTTGGAAACCGACTCAAAAGTACCGCCGGTGGTTGAGCCTTCAGCTGTATCGGTTAGACGCTGGTAGGTCTTATCCATGGCTTTAACTTTTACTTCAATCTGCTTGGCTAGTTCTGCGCGAGCTAAAGCCGTTGCTTTGTTTTTCAATACGTTCATATCAGTGGTTGCGCTTACGCATTGTGTGTCAGCGATACCGTTTTCAATGATAGGCATTAGCACCCATGAAGGTAACTTCGCTTTAGGTGCTTCAGGTGCAGGGGCTTGAGAAGCACAAGCGCCAAGCAATGAAAATGCAACAGCCGTAGAAAGTGTTTGGAGGGATTTCTTCAGTTTCATGTTTCTTCCTTATGGGTAGTTTATGTTTTGTTATTTATACTTGAAGGACAAGTCTTCGTTTTGAGATAAAATATTTTTGTTGAGAAGAAAAAAATAATGAAGGACTGACATTGTTCGTTCCCTAAACAGCAATACAAACTCTATCTATACCATAACTTTTATAAATCATCATGAAAATTAAGTCCAGTGGATATACAAGCGGATCATCTACTTGACTAAGCAATGTTCTATTTAGTTGATGCGTGCTAACCAGGCAAAGACTTCAAGCTGGCCACCTTCACTTTCTTTAAAGTGAATGCTCAGTACTTTGGCATGAAGCTTAACATTGGTATTTTCATTGATATTGCTAATTAACAAAGAGCTGTTATCTCCTCGTTGGATGATCACAGATTCTTCAGAAACGTCGCTCTCTTTTTCAAAGGCCAGCTGAATTGCTGCACGCTTGATGGCAAGCTTAATCTGGTCTGAAATCAAACCCGATGCGACAGGTTTTTGTACGGAACCGATAGCACCATCATAGCCAAGGTGTTTGGGGTCTTTTAACCAGGCATTATTGGTCACAGGCTTGGCTTCAGATTGGCGAATATCGCCATAGAGTGCCACGCGGCTGTACAAGGTTCCTTGAGAAGAGCAGCGGTCTGTTACGGCATAGGATAGTGCCTCTTGGGTACCGGTGTTTACCTCTCCATCTTGCTTAAATACATTGTAGCGAAAGTAATTGCTATTGGTTTGGCGGAAGTTCTTCTGCGCAACAATATCAACGCCATACATATATTCCGCCTGCATCAAGGCATTCTCAATTGATTTATAATGCTGCTCAACCGGGCTAGTTGCCTGGTAGCTTACGCCGAGCATGGCGATTTGATCGCCCTTTGAAGGAGTGCACAGCCAGGCAGGCTGACAGGCCGAGATATCGCAGCTTTGCGGAGGGCACTGTTTTGAGATCTCTACTTTGTCGAGCGTTGCGTAGCTGTAGGCATAGCCATCTAGGCTAAACTCATCGCTAAAATATAGGGTTTGGCCATTTAAGGAGGCCGAGTCTACTTTGTCATTAACGCTTTCTAAGACACTTTCAATATCTTGGTTAACCGCAAGGTAGTCAGCCAAGCTCGCCACCGCCCGTTTACGGCTCTTTGTTATCGGTGTCTCGCCACCAATGTAGAGGTCTCTGGCTAGGCCGAATTGGCCAATTCTTTCCTCTGTTATTGGCTGCTCTAACCAGCAGGCTTGGTCACCAATATTCGGTTTGCTTTGTTGGCCTGCACAAGCGACGAGCAGACATATGCTAGAGAGCGTTAGCGGTTTAAGAAAGAGTGCTCTTTTCATAGCAGCCTGCATTGATGGAAGAGGACGACTTAGAATAAACTAAGGTAAGGCTATGAAAGTAAATCCTTTTTGATAGCGATTGTTTCTGTTATTACTCTGGATATCGTTTTTGTATGAGCCCTTAAAGCCATGCTTGCTTCTAATAATTCGGATTGCGACGGTACCACCTGATTTTGCAGTCATCAGACCTGCATGGATCGCAGCAGTACACACTGATGAATCAACATAATATTTATTATTTCCCCCATAAACGTTTTGCACAGCTCCGTTTGGTGGGCAATTGTAAGCGAAGTCCTGGCCTAATCGATTTTGGAACCCTCTAGCCGAGCTTTTCCAACTTGCATCAACGGTTTCTTCAATATCAATGCCACTTACGTTAGGGAGGCTATTAGCCGTAACAGTTTGAACGACCGTATTTGATTTGGAGCCTGCAAGCATCAGTTTATTTTGCAATTCTGCCATTTGTTGCTTAAGTGCAAGGTTCTCGCGCTGTGCAGTTAGTAAAGCCTGTTGCGTCTGATTCGCATTGCCAGCTTGAGTACTTCTAAGTGTCGTTAGTTCGGCATTAAGTTGAGCGTTTTGGTTTTGCAGTATGGAAATACGTTGGTTTAGCGCGGAGGTATCACAAGCCTTTGGCCCAGAGCGATCAATCAGCTTAGCCGTCAGGCTCTCGACTTTACCTTCCAGCTTGGCGATCTTACTCTTCTTCTTTTTTAGTACAGCTAACATTTTCGTTGCTCGCTGGTTGTTCTCACGTAACTCTGTGAGGCAGCTTCCTGTTTCCGCATCAAGCTCAGCATAAGTGCTAGCTTCTCTGCTTGAGTCAGCTTCCATTTCGGCAAAGGCATCAGCGTGGCTAAGAGGTGTCAGGCTGAAGATGAAGAGTAGGGA
>NZ_LWGA01000875.1:0-13910 GCF_001635235.1 Oleiphilus sp. HI0117
CTAAAGCCTGTGACCGAGGTGAGACCACCCGTAAAGATGCGGCCGGTATCATTCTATACAGCGCTGAAGCAGCAACTAAAATGGCCTTGGAGGCAATCCAAATACTTGGCGGCAATGGCTACATTAACGAGTTCCCTGCTGGGCGCCTATTACGAGATGCGAAGCTCTATGAAATTGGTGCCGGAACTTCCGAGATTCGTCGTATGCTAATCGGCCGCGAATTATTTATGGAAACGCGTTAACACCCTGCCTCGTTAATTAAAGCCAAGCCTTAGCAAATATTGCTAAGGCTATCGATGGATAGAATCATTTATGACCGTTATACAATCCAACACAGACGCTTTAAGCGCACAGTTTAAAGAAAGAAAGCTTGCGATGGACGAGCTGGTGACTGGGCTGCGTGAAACCATTCAGGCCACCGCAAATAGCGCCGGGCCTGAAGCGGTAAAGCGCCACCTAGCTAAAGGAAAGCTTTTACCCAGAGACCGAGTCACGAGATTAATTGATCCCGGCTCACCATTTCTTGAGTTATCTCAACTTGCTGCCCATGAGGTATACGATGAAAAGGTTCCCTCTGCCGGTGCAATTACTGGCATAGGCCGAATCAATGGCACTGAGTGCATGATTGTTGCCAACGATTCGACGGTTAAAGGAGGCACTTACTACCCTCTTTCGGTTAAAAAACATCTCCGCGCCTTAACCATCGCTGAAGAGAATCGCCTACCCTGCGTCTACCTTGTAGATTCAGGTGGCGCAAACCTCCCTAATCAGGATGAAGTCTTTCCGGACGAGGATGACTTTGGCAACATTTTCTATCGACAGGCCAACATGTCTGCCAAAGGGATTCCACAAATCGCCGTGGTACTTGGCTTGTGTACCGCTGGTGGCGCTTACGTCCCTGCAATGGCCGATGAAAGCATAATGGTTCGCAACCACAGTACAATCTTTCTAGCAGGCCCACCGCTAGTTAAAGCTGCAACCGGTGAAGAAGTTAGCGCAGAAGACCTGGGCGGCGCTGATGTGCATTGCAAAACCTCTGGTGTTGCTGATCATTATGCCGACAGTGAAGAGCATGCTATCCAGATCGCTCGAGAATGTGTATCAAACCTCAATTGGCAGAAGCCGCAACAAATGGCTACTCGCCCAGCAAAACCACCTAAGTACCCGGAAAATGAAATAAACGGAGTAGTTCCAACTGACCTTAAAACCCCCTACGACGTACGAGAAGTCATTGCCCGAATCGTTGATGATTCAGACTTTTCAGAATTCAAGCAATACTTTGGTGAAACACTCGTTTGCGGCTTTGCACATATTTACGGGAACCCGGTCGGTATTATTGCTAACAACGGCATTTTGTTTTCGGAGTCTGCTCAAAAAGGCGCGCACTTTATAGAACTATGCTGCCAACGCAAGATTCCTTTGATCTTCCTGCAAAATGTCACTGGTTTTATGGTCGGCAAATCCTTTGAAGAAGGCGGTATCGCCAAGCATGGGGCAAAGATGGTCATGGCCGTCGCTTGCGCTAAAGTTCCGAAGTTTACGATCATTATTGGCGGAAGTTTTGGTGCCGGAAATTACGGCATGTGCGGGAGAGCCTATCATCCACGATTCCTATGGATGTGGCCAAATGCACGTATTTCAGTAATGGGTGGCGAACAGGCTGCAGGCGTTCTGGCACAAGTTAAACGAGATAGTTTGGCTAAACGTGGCATCAATTGGTCTGATGAAGAAGAACAAGCACTCAAGCAACCGATTATCGAACAGTTTGAAAAACAGGCACACCCTTATTATGCCAGTGCACGCTTATGGGATGACGGCATAATCGAGCCTAGCGACACTCGAAAAGTTCTTGGCGTCGCAATCTCAGCTAGCCTAAACGCACCAATAGAAGATACCGAGTTTGGCGTATTTAGAATGTAAGTATGAGCGATCACTCAAATTACTCATAAGGTACAATTCAATGAATCAGGATATTAACCATGCAGCCAGCAAGTACTCTTCAATTTGATAAGCAAATCGCCACCCTTTGCTTATCGCGCCCTGAAAAGCACAACGCTTTCGATGACCAGGTAATTACCGAACTACGCGCACATATAAAAACAGTCAACGACTCAGATGCGCGCGTTATGGTACTCAAAGCTGATGGCAAACATTTCTGCGCCGGGGCTGACTTAGCCTGGATGAAACGTATGGCAACGCTAAGTCATGAAGACAACCTTCACGATGCACGCCAACTTGCTGCGCTTATGCAAGAGTTAAACGATCTTAGGATTCCCACAATAGCACGCGTACAAGGAGCCGCCTACGGTGGAGCAATCGGGCTTATCGCGTGCAGCGACATTGCCATCGCCGATGAGAAATCACGTTTCTGTTTAAGCGAAACGAAACTCGGTTTAGCACCTGCCACCATCGGGCCTTTTGTTGTTGAAGCCATCGGCCCTCGCATCGCAAAAAGACTATTCTTAACTGCTGAAGTATTTAAGGCTCAAGCAGCAAAGGGTTATCAACTTGTCCATGAAGTTGTAGCAACTGAACAATTAGATGAGCAAGTACAGGCTATTGTTGAACAAATTTTAACAACTGGCCCGCAAGCCAGTATTGCAGCCAAGCAGCTAGTGGCTGACATAGTGCAAGCTCCTGAAGACTTAAGTGAACGCACCAGCCAGCTTATTGCTGACTTACGCGTATCGGAAGAAGGTCAAAATGGATTGAAGGCATTTTTCGATAAGCAGCCAGCTCCTTGGATTAAGAGCAATAAGGAGTAAACACAAGCATGAGTGATCAAGTAAGAATTGTTGAAGTGGGTCCGCGTGACGGGCTACAAAACGAAGCTGGAATCGTAAGCTTGGAAGATAAACTCGCCTTAATCGAACAGCTTGGCAAGGCTGGACTGAAGCAAATAGAGGCCGGTAGCTTTGTTTCACCCAAGTGGGTTCCCCAGATGGCCAGTAGTGCAGAGGTTTTCACAAAGCTAAGTCGCAGAGATGATATCTGTTACTCAGCTCTCACCCCAAACCTCAAGGGTTATGAAGCAGCCAAATCTGTCAATGTGGATGAGGTTGCCATATTTACTGCAGCTTCAGAAGGCTTTACTCAGAAAAACATCAACTGCAGCATTGATGAAAGCATTGCTCGTTTCGAGCCACTTATTACCCAGGCCAAGCAGGATAATTTGCGCGTTCGAGCTTATGTTTCTTGCATTATCGCCTGCCCTTACGATGGCATCACTTCGCCTGAAAATGTTACTAAAGTCTGTGAGCGCCTGCTGAGCATGGGCTGCTACGAGGTATCACTCGGCGATACAATTGGCATTGGTACGCCCGTTCAAATAAAAACGCTGCTCTCTCAACTATTGAGACACTTCTCGACCAATCAACTAGCCTGCCATTTTCACGATACCTACGGCCAAGCGCTTGCCAATCAATACGCAGCCCTAGAGTTAGGCTACAGAACTTTCGATACCTCAGTAGCTGGCTTAGGTGGTTGCCCCTATGCAACCGGAGCCTCTGGAAATGTCAGCACAGAAGACACCGTTTATATGCTCCAGGGGGCTGGCATGGAAACAGGTATTGAGCTAGACAAGCTCATTGAAGCAGGAAACAGAATTTGCAATGCAATTGGCCGAACTAATCAATCAAAAGTAGCGCTCGCATTAAAATAACCAGACTCGGAACAGCACGACATGAATCAGCAAAATAACGAATGCCTTTGGCAACCTAGCATAGACCGCATATCGCAGACAGAACTGACTCGATTCATGTCTTATCTAAATCAGCAAAGCGAACATTCATTTGAAAGCTACGATCAACTCTATCGTTGGTCTGTCTCTGATAAGCAGGCATTCTGGTCACAGCTGTGGGATTTCTTTGATGTCAAAGGTCATAAAGGCGAACTCACCTTGCTTAATGAAGACAAGATGCCGGGTGCGCAATGGTTTCCAAATGCGACCTTGAACTTTGCCGAGAATCTGTTGCGCCAAGCTGAAAGCAGCCCTGCATCGATAGCGATTGTTGAACGTGGCGAGCATGGCCTTAGAACAGAGCTTAGTTACCAGGAACTACTCCAGCAGGTTAATAAGTGTGCCACATATCTTAAGCAAGTGGGCGTAGCAAAAGGCGATGTGGTAGCCGGCTTCCTACCAAATAGTTGCTATGCGGTGATTGCCATGCTTGCTACAAGTAGCCTCGGTGCAATCTGGACATCCTGTTCACCCGATTTTGGCGTAACAGGCGTGCTCGATCGCTTCGAACAAACTCGTCCTAAAGTCCTTTTTGCTACAGACGGTTATTACTATGGAAATAAAACTATCAGCAGCCTTGAACGTGTTAAAGCCGTCCAGAAAGGTCTAAGCGAATTAGAAGCCTGCATACTGATTCCTTATCTCAAGCCAAAAGATAGCGACAAAGAAGCCCTTGGTGATTCATTTCATACCTGGGCGGATGTAATGAAGGTAGAGGACAACAGCGCATTGTCATTCACGCAAATGCCCTTTTCGGCACCGCTGTACATCCTCTATTCATCAGGAACAACAGGCAAACCCAAATGCATTGTACATAGCGCTGGTGGTACCTTGATTCAGCACCTCAAAGAGCTTGCACTGCATACCAACGTCAAGCCAAATACCAAGCTTTTCTACTACACAACCTGTGGCTGGATGATGTGGAACTGGCTCGTTTCTGGTCTAGCCTTAGGTGCTACGCTAGTGTTGTATGACGGCTCACCATTCCACCCAGAACAAACCAGCCTGCTTGATATTGCAGACGAAGAAGGTATCGATATTTTTGGGGCTAGTGCCAAGTATTACGCTGCCTGTGAGAAGTTTGGTCTGTCGCCGAAGCATAGCCACCAACTTGATAGCGTCGAAGCATTCTTATCAACCGGCTCCCCCTTGAGCCACGAAAGTTTTGAATATATTTACCGCGACATTAAGACGGACGTATGCGTCTCTAGTATTTCCGGGGGCACAGATATCATCTCTTGTTTTGCGCTAGGAAACCCGAATCTTCCAGTATACAAAGGTGAGCTTCAATGCATTGGCTTAGGGATGGACGTACAATTTTTAGATGATGATGGAACTAGCCTTACACAAGGAAAAGGAGAGCTTGTTTGTAAGCAAGCCTTCCCTTCCATGCCAACCTGTTTCTGGAATGACAAAAATAACGAAAAATACCAAAGCGCTTACTTTAAACGCTTTGACAACACATGGGCTCATGGGGACTACGGAGAGCTTATTGTCCACGAAGCAGATAATGGAACACCAACCCAAACCGGCGTAATCATTCACGGCCGCTCTGATGCAATCCTTAACCCTGGCGGTGTTCGAATAGGTACTGCTGAGATTTATCGTCAGGTTGAAAAGGTTGAGGAAGTGTTTGAGTCAATTGCTATCGGCCAAGAATGGCAAGATGATGTTCGTGTCATTCTCTTTGTCCGTTTACAAGAAGGTTTAACACTAGACACGCAGCTTATCGATAAGATAAAACGAAGTATCCGCGAGAATACTACACCAAGGCATGTGCCCAATAAGATTCTTCAAGTCACGGACATTCCCAGAACATTGAGTGGAAAAATTGTCGAGCTAGCCGTTAGAAATGTCGTGCACGGCAAAGAGCTTACAAATATAGAAGCATTGGCAAACCCAGAGGCATTAAACTTATATAGCAACTTAGCGGCCCTGAAAAGCGACTAGCACAATGACTATAAAATCAATAGAGAAGGCAATCTTCTCTATTGATAATAGGCGCTTTACAATAAACCGTAATCGCGTTCCACACGTGAAACCCTGACTTTATAGTCTCTATACCAGCGCTCCTTTCCTAAAGACTGTGCTGCAGTATGTTCTAGATTATCTTTCCACGCTTTAATCGATTCCAGATCACGCCAATAGGAAACCGTCACACCTAGTGAGTCACGTGCTGACTCTAAGCCCAAAAACCCGTCTTGCTCACTGGCAAGCGCTTCCATACGAAGAGATGTGTTAGAGTATTCCTTATCATCGCTACTAAGTACTGAGGTAAAAATGACAGAGTAATAGGGAGGTTGCGGTGTGCCTACAATTGCGTCCATTCTGCTTATTGCTCCTTGTAAAAACAGTTTCTGTAGTGAAAAAACACGTTCCCAGCTTCAACTTACTAACCATAAATTTTGCCCGCGCCCTGCGGGTAAAAGCTACAGTTCAAATAAACTATTTTTTGCTCTTCAAATCAAGAAAAATTGGCTAGATTTTTTAACTCGAGAAGCCAAAACGAGGTTGGCAAAAAAATGCCTAAGTTGGACATCCAGCAAATTCAAGCTATAATTTTCCTATGATTTCTCCGGATACGGATACACGATAATGCGAGCATTTATTTCGAAAGCCACGTTACTTTATCTGTTACTCAGCACCACGACCGCCCTCGCTAACAAACAAGATCAAGTAGCTATTTCTTTGGCCTTTACTTTTTCAATGCCCCCATACTTAAGCCAGGATAAAAAAAGCGGTATTGAACGTGACATTATCTATATCGCACTTACCCAAGCAGGCTACGAATCAATTAGTATTGAGAATGTCCATTACCTACGCGCAATAGAGTTAGTTAAAAGTGGCAGCATCGACGCAATTGTTTCAAATCAATCAAATACGATCTATTCTTCCAATTTGCCGGGTATTTCCACGAGCCACAAAACACTTGACTATGTGGACTGTGCCATCTCACTCGCTAGCCAGAACCTACAACTTAAAACTATATATGATTACTATGACAAGCATATTTGGGCTTTCAAAAGTGCGAGCACTACCTTGGGCCAAGACTTTCAGCTTATGACTCAGAATAACAAGAAGTACACTGAGGATGTTGATCAATTAAAACAACTCGACATGCTCGCAATGAAGCGCATTGACATTGCTATTTCGGATCGAAATATTTTTTCCAGCAAACACAAAAACAGCAGGAAATATCAATCCCTGGAATTTAGCTTCGACAATATTGCTCCCCCCACTTCTCGAGTAATTCGATCGATGGATAGGACATTAATCCAAAAGTTCAATAAGGGCTTGGAGGGCATTCAGGGTAATGGTGAGTACCAGGCTATCTTGAGTAAATATAGAGACTCTTATGCGGGGACTTGCGAATAAACCAGGTTAATTAAATCGCTCGATAGATAATTCCTGGGCGGCACTGAATCATTTCAAAGTACTCCGATAAACCATTAAGTGACTCAGAAGCACCTAAGATCAAATACCCTCCCTTCTTCAAAACACTATGTATTTTGACCAGAATCTTTCGTTTTAATTCAGGTGAGAAATAGATCAAGACATTTCTACAAAAAACCACATCGAGATTAGTTCCAACTCGACCGTAACCTTCCATCAAGTTTAACAACTGAAAATCAATGCTAGTTTTGTACTCAGGTTTAATCTGCCAACGACCATCTTCAAGCGAACTAAAACACTTCTTCAAGCGTTGCTCAGACATTCCGCGCCCAAGCGCCAACATCTCATAGATACCAGACTTCGCGTTAGCAAGCACTGTCGGTGAGATATCTGTCGCGACAACCTTTACCCCCCCCTTCAATCTACCGGGCTTAGACTCTTGAAACTCTTTCGCAATGATAGAGATCGAATAAGGCTCTTGACCTGTTGAGCATGCTGCTGACCATATTTTCAAGGGTGCAATAGTATTCTGCTTATCTGCTTCAACGAAGATTTTTTCTTTTAGAACAGTAAAAGGATGAGAGTCTCGAAACCATAAAGTTTCATTTGTAGTCATCGCATCAATCACTTCTTCTCTGAGATTGCGATGTGAAATACTCTTAAGCTTGGACACGAGCTCACTTAGGCTTGCAATCTGATGCTTTGCCATCACAGGCTTGAGGCGACTACTCACTAGATAAGCCTTATTTTCACCCAACAATATCCCGCACGCTTCCTCTAGAAAGGTGCGGAATAAGTGATACTCCTGAGCTGAACTATCTAATTGCATAGCCACCCTTTAACGAGCATGTTGCGCTGTACATCTAAGCTTTCGTCTTGATACGATCAATGATATCCATCACTTTTTCCGCAAGTTCATCCGGACTAAACTTGGCCATAAAGTCATCGGCACCAACTTTTTCTACCATTGCCTGGTTAAACACACCACTCAATGAAGTGTGCAGCATAATATAAAGTGGTGCTAAACGATGATCATCCTTACATAAGGTCGTCAAGGTGTAGCCATCCATCTCTGGCATCTCTACGTCTGAAATCATCAAATCAATATGATCATTAAAGTGTGACCCGTCCGCCACAAGTTCCCTTAGATAATCGTAGGCCTGTTTACCATCATTCTTGGTAATTACTGTAATGCCGATAGCTTGTAGGCAGTTTTGTATTTGCTTACGCGCAACCACCGAGTCATCAACGACCAGAACGGTAGGCGGCGATTCACTATTACGTTCACACACCTGTTCTACGAACTCTTCGTTAACGGTTTCTTCTACAGGCGCCACTTCAGACAGAATCTTCTCTACATCGATAATTTCTACAAGCTTATTATCGATACGAGTGACGGCAGTCAGGTAATTTTCGCGTCCGGCACCCTTTGGCGGCGGATGAATCTCTTCCCAATTAAGGTTAACGATACGTTCAACATCACCAACCAGGAAGCCTTGAGTCTTTCTGTTGTATTCAGTAATAATGACAAAGCTATTGGGAATTGTCTCTTCCGCAATCGGCATCTGTCCTGTTGCCATCCCCATATCCATAATAGGGATAGTTCCACCACGAATATGCGCGACACCGCGAACAACAGGATGTCGTTGTGGCATCATAGTTAACTTAGGGCACTGCAATACTTCTTTAACCTTAAAAACGTTAATTCCGTATATCTGCTGACCCTGAAGCTTAAACAACAATAATTCCAGTCGATTCTGCCCAACGAGCTGAGTTCGTTGGTTAACACTGTCCAGAATACCGGCCATATATATAGCTCCCCTAACGATGTTCAGAGCGGTATGTTACTTGCTTAAGTATTTAGCAGAATGCTTGATACTTAAGCAAATAGGTAAAACCCTGAGCAACGATTTGTACTTTTGACGCAACACTCAGTTTACGCAATAAAGTACTTGTTATTACACGTGCTTTTTAATTTTTTGCACAGCTAACAATAGCATAGGACATAAAATGAAAATTAGTAGGCAAATATTCTGGTTACCGCTTCTTTTTCTGAGCACACTAGTTATCGGGAGCGAGACCGTAACTTTGGAGAATAAGCATAGTCACGCTACGCCTGAAGAATTAGCAAAGAATGAAACCTCAGACAATAACTTCGACCTTAAAACGCTAGTCTCGGCATACCTTGAGCAGTTAGCCGCTGATTATGCGGACAAAGGTTACCGCTCAGAATACAGGGTCGGCAATATTGATCCATACCACAAAAACAAAACATGTAGCGAGCAGCCACAACTTAAGCTGAATCGCCCTCCTCTCACACAAAACCGAATAACAATCGAGATTCGCTGCGAAGGTCTTAAACCTTGGAAACTCTATATTGGCTCAGAATTCGACCTTTACGCTCATACAGTTGTCGCAACGGGGGGTATCCGGCGTGGCCAAGTGATCTCTATAAATGACATCAACCTAGAAGAAATAGTTATTAACCGAACACACTATTCACATTATCAACAGCTATCTGACGTCGAAGGTATGGTAGCTCGGCGCTCAATTAGGCCCGGATCAACAATTCAACCTGGCCATTTAACACCGCCAAAGCTGGTTAAGCGCGGCGATAATGTTGTAATCGTTGCCAGCAATAGTGCAATTTCGGTTAGAATGAACGGCACCGCTATGACTGACGGGGCGTTGGGGCAGCAAATACCCGTACAAAACCTGCAGTCGAAGCGTGTTGTAAAGGCTCGCGTAAGTGAGCCCGGCCTTGTAATAATAACACTTTAGAAAAAAACATAATTTACTGTAAGATTTAGCTAAAGTATTAAGATCGCATGCCGATATTCTAGGCATAGAAAGATTTAAGGATGCATCACCATGAATATTGATATAAATGGCATTGGCTCTAATCGCACAGATGGCCCCAAACGAAATCAGGCTGGAAAGTCTGTTGAGAGCATTAGTAACCCCGCTCAAGGGCAGCCCCCTTCAAGCGAAAATGCTAAAGACAGCGTTAGCTTTAGCTCCTCGGCACAAAATCTTGCTCGCATTGAAGCAGAGATTAAATCACTGCCTGAAGTAAACCAAAGCCGCGTCGATGAGGTAAAAGCTCGTATAGAACGTGGTGAATATCAGCCAGACTCTGATAACTTGGCTCGAAAAATGCTTGATTTGGGGTAATTATCATTAATTACTCCAATGAGGTCTACTATGTCAGAGTTTACCGAGCAGCTTAAGAACTTACTCCGTCAAGATATTGTCGATCTAGATACCTTAAAGAAGCTCTTGGACCAAGAAAAGCAAACCCTAACAACGCGCAACACCGATCAAATTTCTCTATTATCCAAACACAAAACTCAAACTGTCCAACAATTAGAGTCTCGCGGAAAAATTAAGGCCAGGTTAATAGCCGAGTCTGGGCTTGGCATTAAACCTGGACACGTTGAGGAAAAGCTACAAACACTAAATGATGATGATTTAGTTAACTTATGGCAAACTTCCCGCGAGAAAATGCAACAATGCAAAGATACTAACCAGGTCAACGGAAGCATTATTAGTCGCTCCTTACAGCGCACGAATAAGTTGATGACAATCATCCGCGGCCAAAACAAAACGCAAAATCTTTATGGCCAACAAGGTAAAGAGCAAAGTTACGGATCCACCCATCGCATTGGCCAGGCCTGATACCCCACCCCCAACTACTCATGAATGCCCTTTATGCTTGTCAAAAGAAACAAGGGCTATTCACCGAGATTCACACAGCAAAGTAGACAGAGAATACCTTAACTGTGCGCACTGTGACCTGATATTTGTTCCTAAGCAGTTTCACATCTCGCCCGGGTATGAAAAATCAATCTATGATTTGCATGAAAACAACCCCGAAGACAAAGGATATCGGCGCTTTCTAGAGAAGTTATCTATGCCGCTGATATCTCAACTAGAACCCTTTGCCAATGGGCTTGATTTCGGCTGCGGACCCGGACCAACTTTATCAATCATGATGCGTGAAAAGGGCTTTAACGTAGAAGAGTACGATCCTTTCTACATGCCAGACAAAAGCCCTTTAAGTGGCCGCTACGACTTTATTACCAGTACAGAGGTTGTCGAACATCTGAGCAAGCCAAAAGAGGTATTTGAGCTCTTGTTTAAGATGCTGAAAAAGAAAGGAGTCTTGGGCATTATGACAAAACAACCCCCAAAGCAAGGCATCGTGAATTGGCAGTATACGAAAGACCCAACTCACATCAGCTTCTATTCCGTTAAAACCTTTCAATATATTGCTGCATTGTTCGACTGCCAGCTAGAGGTCATCTCTTACGACACAGTATTGCTAATCAAAAGATAAAACAGTACTCATTTACTTTTGCTCAGCGCCTAATAATCAACCCCTTCACGAGCCTTAACGCCCGCCTTATAGGCGTGCTTGATCTCTTTAATCTCTGATACCGTATCAGCTAACTCCTGCAACGCAGAGCCACCACCTCGTCCGGTAACAATCACGCTTTGCTCAAAAGGCCTATCTCGCAAAGCAGAAAGAATTCGTTCTTCTTCGAGGTATTTATAGGCAATCATATAGGTCAGCTCATCCAGCACGACCAAGTTGTAGCTGTCATCTGCAAGCATTTTCTCCGCTACCTTCCAGGTTTTTTCGGCCGCTTCGATATCTGCTTCTCGATCTTGCGTGTTCCAGGTAAAGCCAGTCCCCATTTGATAGAAGTCTACATCTGGCAATTTGTTTTTTAAGTAAAGCTCTTCACCTGAAAGCTGTGCCCCCTTGATAAACTGTACTACTCCAACCTTATGGTCATAGCCCAAGGCCCGCAAAACCATGCCAAAAGCAGAACTGCTCTTTCCCTTGCCATTTCCTGTAAGCACTATTAAGACACCACGTTCAATATTGGCTGCCTCGATATTAGCGTCTACATTGGCCTTTTGTTTTTGCATCTTCTTTTTATGTGAAGCATTTTTATCTTGCTTTTCCAAGGTCGTACTCCTTCAGGAAGGTAGGTTAGATTATTTATTTTATGAGCGGGCTCTGACTTGATCTAAAGCACTGCAAACGGACTTCATTCCATCAATCACGCGAAGTGAAAAACGATGCATTACGTCACCATTCACGGAAAATATATGCTGATTTCTTACTGCTGGAATCTCGCGCCAGGTAGCCCATTGTTGTGCATCGCCCAATTCTGCACCATGATGCGAAGGAACAATGATCACTTTAGGTTTCGCCTTGAGAATAACCTCTAGACTCACTTGCGGATAATCTAGCGAAGTATCATCAAATATATTTACTCCACCACAACTCGTTAAAATTTCATTGATCCAGCTGCCCGCACCTATCGTTCTTAAGGGCTCATTCCACAACTGGTAAAAGAAGCTTATTGGCGCTTTATGATGATTCTCTTTCTGTATGCCCTGCCAGTCTTGCTTAAACGTTGCAACGAGCTCCGCGGCTTTCGCATTCAGCCCAGTCAAGGCCCCCAGCTCTATGATTTCCGTTTCAATATCTGCCATACGCTTGGTTTCACTACGATAGACCTTTAAGCCCAAGCGTTCTAGGCGATCAATATCACCGGCAGGATTGCCTCCTTCCCAAGCAACAATCAAGTCCGGTTTTAAGGCGAGCACACTCTCAAGTTGAATCCCATTGTAACCACCGACCTGAGGTATTCTCTTAGCTTCATCAGGAAAATCAGCATAGCTTGTCGTTGCTACGATTCTACTTCCAGCACCTAGAGAAAATAATAACTCAACTGAGTGTGGAGAAAGCGCTACGATTCGCTTTGCAACAAAGGGTGCGTGGGAAGTTTCGTCACTATGAGACAAGGAAGCTTGAAAAGCCAAGACTAGCAAAAGCAATAAATTAAGTACTCTGAACATAAGCACGATTTACCATCCTCGACGACGAAGAACCAGAAGAAAGAAGGCACTACCAATTGCTGCTGTAATGACACCAACGGGTAGCTCATTATTATCGATCAAGGTACGTGCAAGCACATCAACCCATACCATGAAACAACCACCCAATAATACACACGCCGTTAAAACGTGCTTACTCCGGCGCTCTAGCAACCTTCTAACAATATGGGGCACCATTAAACCAACAAAGCCTATGCCACCACAATTTGCAACCAACGTTGCCGTTAACAAAGAACTAAGCAATAACATAGAAATTCGCAAACGCTTTACATCCACTCCTAATGCGGTCGCACTTTCATCCCCCGCAAGCATGACACGCAAACGCCGGTGATTGGCAAAAAATATTGCGATACAAATAAGAATAACTAAAGACGGCATCCATAATGCTCCCCAGTGAGCTTTACTAAAACTACCCATAGTCCAAAAAATAAGCGATGCAACGGCTTGAGCATCAGCCATATATAAAACCAAGCTCGTTGCCGCGCTGAACATAAAAGAAACCGCAACGCCGGCTAATAACATTCGTTCAATTTGCGCCCCCATACCCGAAAGAGAGATAACCAGAATAACCGACACAGCACTGCCAATAAACGCTCCAGCAGTGATACCGAGATCATACAGACCAGCATCACTTAGCATTGAACTAGCTCCACCTGCGGCAATGACCAGCACAGCGCCAAATGAGGCGCCTGAGGAAATACCAAACAAATAAGGGTCAGCCAGCGGATTTCGAGTAACCGTTTGCAGAACTGCACCGGCTAAAGACAAACCAGCCCCCGCAAAGAAAGCAAGTATCAGGCGTGGAAGACGCAGATCGAGTAGTACTTGCTCATGGATAGGGTCTGCCGATGCCTCACCCGTA
>NZ_LWGA01000876.1:0-1685 GCF_001635235.1 Oleiphilus sp. HI0117
AGCGATAGCTTAGAAAAATAGTTTGCGTCCATATTATCCAACTAGTCTTATTATTTTTTTGGATCTGCAGTCTAAACCAAGTAAAAGTCCAGCCTACCTGAGATCATAAAATCCCAGACTAACACAAACATGAATATTATTCATATTTTAAGGAATGGCTTACTTCCCAGCTTTGAGAATTACAAACTTCTTATTCGCTGCGATATTTTCAAAGTTACCAAATATTCTTTTCAAGTCAGAATGGTAGCCAAGGTGCCGATTTGCCACGAGCCATACCTCGCCACCCGTTTTCAATGCACGTTTGGCTTCTTTGAAAAAGGATTGGGCTATCGAAGTGCTCACCGTATTTTGCTGATGAAACGGCGGGTTACAAAGAATCAATTCCAATGAATTAGACTTAGCCTTGCTCAAGCCGTCACAAGCAATAAACTCAGCACGGTTTGTAGGCATATTGACCGCCAAATTGTGTTTCGCAGACTGTACCGCCTGAAAAGACTCGTCATAGAAAAACATCTGGGCATTAGGAAAGCGCTGTAAGTAGGCTAAACCAAGTACCCCATTCCCACAGGCTAAATCAGCGACTTGTGAAACCTCCGGTAAGCACTTGTAATGCCCCAAAAAGAAGCGACTGCCAATATCCAAATGATCATTGCTAAAGACATTTGGTAAAGCCTTCAAGTTCAATTCAAAATCGGGAACGCTGACAGACTTGCACTGTTCAAATATATTCTGCTCTGAAGCGTACGCCAGAGATTTATCAACCTCTGCCCTCCAGACTCGCGCTTTTTTTACACCTGGCAAAAAACTCGCCGGGCCAAAGCACTTCTCCAGCAACTCATACTGACCTTTGCTTAAGTGCTTATCCATACCTGCAAGTAAAAGTGTACAGCCTTCTTGTGCCCACTTATTCAGTTCAGCGAGTAAATAAGCCAGCTGGCTTTTAGATTTAGGTACTCGACCAATGATTAAGTCTGGGCGCTCTTCTCGTTTGACGAGATACTCAAGACCCGACTCAAAGTCCAGCACATTATCGTCATTCGCTTCAGCATTCTTCTTGAGGTTCTGTCGCGTTGCTTCTAATGACATCCATGAGTCGCCGTAACAGAGGGGCTTATATTTCATTAAAGGAATCGTCAAAGCACCAAAGTTATCGTGCACGATACAAAGCTGCTTGAAGCTTCCAGCCATGTCATCAACCAGATTAAGCAGGTAGCTGTCTGCAGCATCCCAGGCACGCAACTGACTACGCTTTTCAACAGGATAACGCTGAAGCTCATAATTCTGGCCGTTAGCGGTAAATGCGTTGGGATTTTCTGATGAGGAAGAAGACATAAAGGGATTTTAACTAATGAGCGAACTGAGCATTATAGCTCAAGCCATGCCTATCAAGAAGAGCCTAAGTTTACAGCGCAGCGCCAGCCTGACAAGCAACAGAAAGTCTCTGCCTACAAGCCTGTTGATACAATTGCTGCGCCTTGCTTAAGTTCTTAATAACACCGAAACCGCTTTGATAGAAACGACCTAATTGAAACTGAGCCTGAGCACTTCCTGATTTTGCAGCCACTTCAAACCAACGAAATGATTCATGCGAGTCGTGTTGAGGACCATCTTGTAAATGGTCCTCAACACGACTCGCATGAATCATTTCGTTGGTTTGAAGTGGCTGCAAAATCAGGAAGTGCTCA
>NZ_LWGA01000877.1:0-1821 GCF_001635235.1 Oleiphilus sp. HI0117
TCTTATTGAGCTTAGGTAAAAGGCTGCAGATTGCGGCCTTTTTTCTTTTTAAAATAAACAGGTTAATCTTTACTGACATATTGATTGGCCGGCATAAGATCGAAATATGAGTATAGCTAAACCGTTGATTGTTTTTGTGGGCCCAATGGGGGCAGGAAAAACAACCATAGGAAAAATTTTAGCCAAAGAGCTGAACTTTGACTTTTATGATTCCGATAAAGAGATAGAGCGGCGAACCGGGGCAAACATTCCGTGGATTTTTGATGTCGAGGGCGAAGCAGGCTTCCGGGATAGAGAGAGCCAGGCAATAAAAGATTTGTCAGCACTTAAAAACGTCGTCTTGGCAACAGGTGGTGGTGCGATGATGCGCCCCGAGAACAGAGAGTGTGTGAACAACACTGCTTTTGTAGTGTATTTGAATACCTCAGTCGAGCAGCAGTACAAAAGAACTCACAAAGATAAGAATCGTCCTTTGTTGCAGGGAGACAAAGATGCTCGTCAGGTCTTGAGTGATTTGTATGCGACCAGAGATCCAATTTATCGAGAAGTTGCTGACTATGTAATTGATACAGACAAAAAGTCTATGAAAGGTATTGTTAAAGATATAATCAGCGCGATAGAAAAAGAGTGAATAAATGATTGAGTTAAAAGTAGATTTGGGTGAACGTGATTACCCAATTTTTATTGGCGAAGGCTTATTGAGTAATCCATCTCTCTATCAGCCCTACATTGCCGGCAAAAAAGTAATGCTGGTGACAAATGAGACAGTCGGGCCTTTGTATGAGCAGCAAGTTAGACAGGCATTGTCTGGCTATGAGGTTGATAGCGTGGTCTTGCCTGACGGAGAGCAATATAAGAATTGGCAAACCTTAAACCTGATTTTTGATGCGCTACTAGAGAAGGCTCATTCCAGGAAGACGACTATCGTTGCGCTGGGGGGCGGTGTAATTGGAGATATGGCAGGTTTTGCTGCATCAGCTTATCAGCGTGGCGTAGATTTTATTCAGGTGCCCACGACGCTTCTTTCGCAAGTAGATTCATCTGTAGGTGGAAAAACTGCAATCAACCATCCTTTAGGTAAAAACATGATAGGTGCTTTTTACCAGCCTAAAGCCGTTATCATTGATATTTTGACCTTGCAAACTCTGGCTTCAAAGGAAGTTTCAGCGGGCCTGGCGGAGGTGATCAAATATGGTTTGATCCGTAAGCCAGAGTTCTTTGACTGGTTGGAGGCTAATGTTGAGGCCTTAAGGTCCTTGGACTCTGATGCTTTAACCTACGCGATTAAAGAATCTTGTTCTTGTAAAGCGGAAGTTGTTGAACTAGATGAGAAAGAGGGTGGGCTTAGAGCAATATTAAATCTAGGGCACACATTTGGCCATGCGATTGAGACTTATGAAGGTTATGGCTCTTGGCTTCATGGTGAGGCGGTTGCAGCGGGAACAGTTATGGCAGCAGAATTGTCGAGAATGGAAGGCTGGATTAGTGATGAAGATGTTTCTCGAATTTCAAATATATTGCTTGCTGCTAACTTGCCAATTGAAGGGCCGGAAGGCATGTTGGCTTCAGAATATGAACGACTAATGTCTGTGGACAAAAAGGTAATGGATGGAACGCTCCGTCTTGTGCTTTTGAAGTCGATTGGTGAAGCTGTTGTGACAGCAGACTTTGGCGCTGATTCTCTGGCAAATGTTTTGGGTGGCAAAGCTTAATTAGAAGCAATTACTTGGTTCGATTAATTTTGTAGGTGAGTCGATAAGTCTGATATGAGTGTGACAAAAAATAATAATGTTTTGAGTGAGCAGCTCATTTCGCACTTTA
>NZ_LWGA01000878.1:0-2014 GCF_001635235.1 Oleiphilus sp. HI0117
CGTCGTCAGCAAACAATATGTCCTGAGACCCGGGGCAAGTTAACCAAGTGTTTTCTGTGAGCTCACCTTCTAACTGCCCCTCTCCCCAACCAGCATAGCCAAGGGCAACCAGATAGGTTTGTGGCCCGGTTCCCTGTGCAATGGCTTCAAGGATGTCTTTAGATGTGGTGAGTTTCAGTCCGGATGATAACTCTAGCGTAGATTGCCAACATTTTTCACCATCATGAAAGATAAAACCACGATCTCTTTGGACCGGCCCGCCAGCGTAAATTTTGGCATCAGTATCAATCGTCATACTGATATCTAACTGTTCGAGTAACTCAGCCAAGCCAATATCGGTAGGGCGGTTAATCACAACGCCCATTGCGCCATCGCTGCTATGATCACAAATATACGTCAGAGACCCTGAGAAGTTTGGATCTTTCATCTGGGGCATTGCGATCAGAAACTGATTTTCTAAATGGCTACAAATAGCTGGATACTCCACTCTTGTTATAAGAAAAGGTGCGAATCAATTCTAATACATCTCGCTCTTTTCTTACATTCTTTGGAAAGGGCGCAAAGGGCGCCGCTCGATGAACAATATCTCTGGTTTTGGAGTCCAGAACTAGATCTCCTGAGCTCTGTAACACGACAACCTCTTTAATCGTGCCATCGGAATAGATAGAAATTGAGACGCGGGGTTTACCATACAAGCGCTTCCCGGCATCTTCAGGAAAGTTCAGACTGCCTGTCCGCTCTATCTTACTGACAACGTGCGCCACATATTGAGAATCGACCGCTTTCATTGTCGAGGCTGCGGTCAAGCGAGTCACCCTTGGGCGTTTAGCATAATTTTGCCTCTGCCTATCTAAATCAGCTTCCAGTTCAGCTATTTCGAGGCTTCGTTCCAGAATGGACTTTCGAGGCTGCACTTCGGTGGGCTTATTTTCTTCTTGCACACGATCAAACAGGCTGGGTCTTAGCCTTTCGCCCGATACCGAGCTGATCACCTGTTTATCACGCTTTTCTATACTGTCTTGTGTTGGCGCTGGAGAGCTGGCTAATTGCTCCAGGGCATTGAACTGCTTCGATTCAATCGGCGTCGTGACTCTCGCTTTTTCTTCTAGCGTACCGCTGCCAAGCTGGTTGGTCTCGGCAAAGAAGTCCGCCTTATCTGGCTTGGTCTCATCCTCAAAGCGAGAAAGCGTAATTTCCATAGTAAACGCCACGGGCTCCGGATCTTCTTCCAGAAAATCGGTCAGGATAATTAAGCTATGTAAGGCCAGCGCGACAAAAACCGTAAAACTAAGACGATCAGTATCGCTAACACCCATTGCTCGTGCTACCACTGCCAATTTAGCTCCCCTACAGATTGCGTCTCTTGCTTCATATTACTTTTTACTAGCACTCAATTTCTGCTCAATCGTCGATATTAGCTTATCAGCAATTTTGATTTGGCTAACCCTTTCAATTTCCTGAATACAGGTTGGACTGGTGACATTTATTTCTGTCAGGTAATCACCAATCACATCGATACCTACAAATAACAAGCCCCTATCTAGTAAATCATCTTTTATCTGATCAACGATCCAATAGTCACGTTCAGTCAGTGGCAGCACTTCTCCACGACCACCTGCAGCCAAATTGCCTCGCGACTCACCTTGCCCCGGAATTCTCGCCAAGCCAAAAGCAACCGGCTCACCATCAATAATAAGTATACGCTTATCGCCATTCTTTATCTCAGGCAAATATTTTTGCGCCATCACCTGTTGCTGGCCATGCTGACTCAGCGTTTCGAGAATCACACTTAGGTTACTGTCCCCCAGAGTCACTCTGAAAATAGAAGCGCCTCCCATACCATCCAAGGGTTTATAGATGACGTCTTCATGCTGCTTACAAAACGCTTTCAAGCGTTGCTGATCTCTCGAGACCAAAACAGGCGGGCAACATTGGGGGAAAAGAGTCGCGTATAGCTTTTCATTACAATCTCGCAAGCTTTGGGCTTTATTTAATACTAAAGCTCCCTGCTGCT
>NZ_LWGA01000879.1:0-7103 GCF_001635235.1 Oleiphilus sp. HI0117
CTTATCGATGCACACAAGCAAACTTTTTCAGGCCTATTGCACCGTTGACAATACACTCTCGCCATCGCTTATCTTCTTTCAGCCAATAAAAAAGGCAGTGTGAATCATCAAACTGCCTTTTATCAAGTTTTATTAGGCTTGCTCGCCCAGAAGAGAATAACAAATTAGCCAGACGCGAATGAGGATGCCAAGTGTCGCCAACTCCATTTAGAGGTTGCACCGGATAACAGGTACCGCTGCTCATCTATGTCGTAAGCTCCCTTAGGTAAACTGTCTTTAATGCTTAAAACATTTCTATCGCGGTTTACCTCTTTTAGGTCTACCACTTTACCGCACTTCATTGCTCGCTTCTGAGCATCGAGTACAACCATTACTTTCGGTTGTAAGCGGCGATCTTCATTATGCCCGGTTACAATACCCACTTCCTCAGAACTTAGCTCAACCAAGGTACCTGTAGGGTATACGCCTACCGCTTCAATGAAGCGCTCAACAAGATCTTTCTGAAAAGCGATATTACGCAGCTCGTATAAACGGGCAACAGCATCATAAGGAGACATACCCAGTTCGTCATCACGCGGTGTAATCAACTCCTGATAATAATCAACCAAACCGGCAATCTTAGCTAACAAAGGAATGCGCTCACCCGTCACACCTTTCGGGTAACCGGTACCATTGTGTCTTTCTTGGTGAAATTCAACAATTGATGCAACGCCAGAAGGTAAACCTTCTATCTCAGTTAGTAACTCGACACTCTTTTCAACATATTGCTGATAGGCTGATAGTTGGCTACTCTCAAGGTCCGGATAGGCATCAAGTACTTTTTGCGCAACTCTAGCCTTACCAATATGCGACAATAAAACACCCAAAGCTAAGGTTTCCAGCATCTCCTTCTTCAAGCCCATATGACGCCCCAAAACTAAAGCCCATATAGAGGATTTCACCGAATGCTGATAACTATAAGCATCTATTTCATTCATTTTAGACAGCCAAACCAGGGCATCGGGATTACGAATAACGCTTTCGACCATACCTTTAGCAACTGACTCGGTTTCTTTAATGCTTACATCACCACCTTGCTCGACAGTGAGAAACACCTGGTCAATCGCATCGTATACATGACGATGAAGCTTTTCTACGCGGGCAACTTCTTTGTTAATGGAGACGCTTGCTTCATAGTGATGAGGAGCTTTGACAACAATGGGAGGGAGTTCTATTTCGGGGTTATTCTCGGAACTTCCAGAGATACCCTTTTTACCTTTTTCAGAACTAGGCACAGCGTGATTCGCATGAACCGTTTTGACCTTTTCTCGCTTCACGTCAACATAAACAAATTTACAGTATTCGCTCAAAGCCTTTACATCGTCATCCATACGAATATAAAAGCCCTGTAGAGGAAAAGGCGTTTCATGCCACGGACAATCCAAGTCCGCGACGAACATGCCTTCCTTCAGCGCATTTACTTCGAGTTTTAAACGATTTGTCGACATGACAATACCTACTAAGCTGGTCTTTTAGTTATCTTCCTTACATTTTTGACAATATCTTCAGGCAACACCACTACGCAGCGTTGGCTTATGTAAGCTCAGGTAACAATACCCGGTTGTTTCTTATCAATGCCAAACCGGTCACACTAGCATCTATTCAAAAATAGCTTTTACACTCTAAATATAGATCAAGATCTAATCAATTAGCAGTTAGATTTGTAACCAAGTAAAGTCGTCCTTCCATCAAATATTAGGCATCCGGGTCACAGACAGAAGAGTGGTTGAATAATTCGGGAACTAATTGCTCAATATCGCCGCCCTTTACCTTCTTGGTAGAGACGATATAAGGCTGCTGAGAACTAAGCAGGTAATCTATATTTATTTTCTTACCGCCTCGTATTTTTTGTGTTCGTTTTGGGCGGCAAGACATGTGAATGAGGACTTCTCCCTCCAAATCCAGAATACTACTTGAGCCCTGTCTATCGGTAATCGTTGCACATAGGGAGTTATTCTCTATCTCTAAGCCACGTCGATTCACATCAACTTCTGAACGACCACAGAAAACAATTCCTTCACCTTGGCGATCACTACAGCGGCGGCCGGGGCCAAACGAGCTGTCAAACAAGTGAACTTTCCGCTCGCTACATTGCGCCTCAATCACTACCGGCATTGGGCGAAGCTCGTCACTTGTCCAACCTTCATAACGAACAGACTGCCAATAAACTCTAAATTGTCTAAGTTCGCCAGCAGAGTTTTCCGCCATAAACCAACCATAATGCGTTTGATAATCTGTGGTTGCACAAGCCGTTAAGAAAGCAAACAGTCCGACTAGTAGCAAGCGGGAGAAACTCTTCATTAGCGCTCTTTTACTCCAAAGCTCAATATTTAAATGGCATTTTATCGCTTAGTTGACTTGATAGCCATCAAGTTAAATGCTTTAAATTCTTGACTAACAATTCTTTTTATTTAAGAATGATTCGCATTACTTTATGGAAACTATATTAGGAATATTTATTTATGGCTCTGTCTCGCTTTATTTGCGTCACCCTTCTAACTCTCTCTTCCTTATTCACGACAACTGTTTCAGCAAGCAGTGAAGAGGTTAACGTATACTCTTACCGCCAGCCCTTTCTGGTTCAACCTATGTTCGATAAGTTTACCGAACAAAGCGGTATTAAGGTTAATGTAGTTTTTGCTAAGAAAGGTTTAGCTGAACGCCTGACTCGTGAAGGACGCAACTCCCCTGCCGATTTAGTTTTCACTGTCGATATTGGCCGTTTAATGGAAGTGACCAACAAAGACTTGGTTCAAGCTGTTGAATCAGAAACGCTACAAAAGAATGTCCCGGTACAATATCGCGACCCAGAAAACCGTTGGTTTGGTTTAACGACACGTACTCGCTCTATCTATGCGTCAAAAGAGCGCGCTAACCTAGCTGACATTCAAAACTATGAAGACTTGAGCAAACCCGTCTGGAAAGGCCGTATCTGTACCCGAAGCGGCAAGCACCCTTACAACCTTGCGCTGATCGCATCAATGATCGCTCATCACGGCGAAGCAGAAGCAAAAACCTGGTTACAAGGTGTAAAAGACAACCTGGCGAGACGTCCTCAAGGAAATGATCGAGCACAAGTAAAAGCAATCAACGAGGGTATTTGTGACCTGTCACTTGGCAACAATTATTATTTCGGCAAAATGTTAAACGACAAAGCACAGGTTGCTTGGGCAAACTCTGTCCACCTAACCTTTCCTAACCAAGGCAACCGAGGCACCCACGTGAATATCAGTGGCGTAGCACTTACTAAACACGCACCAAACAAAGAAAGTGCAATCAAGCTAATGGAGTTCCTAACACAGGACTATGCGCAAAGCCTCTATGCAGAACAAAACTTCGAGTATCCGGTTAATACTAAGGTTGAACCATCGAGCCTGGTAAAGTCTTGGGGTTCCTTCAAGTCAGATACACTGCCACTCGCAGATATTGCTAATCTAAGAAAGCGTGCAGCACAGTTAGTTGATGAAGTTGCCTTCGATGAATAATGACTCTAGATAAGCTAAGGCCATGGCTTTTAGAAAAATAAACTAAAGCGGCACTATGCCGCTTTTCGTTTTTAATGTATCTTGCTCAGCTCGGCGTAACTCGAATACTTTGAAGGTTTATCACTCTTGAATTTCAGACTAAACGCTCAAGAGCGTCCCTGGTTCATTTCATCTTTCATTATCGCAACCCTTATCGGTCTCCCGATTGTTGCGGTGGCTTACCTCGCTCTTTTTCCAGAGGAAAACGCCTGGCCGCACCTGCTTAATACAGTTTTACCTAGTTATCTGAAAAACACGCTGATTCTTATGCTTGGCGTTGGCTCCCTAACTTTTCTGGTTGGAACTGGCTCAGCTTGGCTTATTTCCATGTACGACTTCCCCGGCAAAAAGTGGCTGAGTTGGGCCTTATTACTCCCCTTTGCCGTACCCGCTTACGTCATCGCTTATACCTACACTGATTTTCTGGAATACGCAGGCCCCGTGCAATCAGCGCTTCGAGAGCTATTTGGCTGGAAGACCAGCAGAGATTATTGGTTCCCCGAAATCAGAAGTATGGGGGGAGCTATTATCATGATGTCACTAGTACTCTACCCTTACGTCTACATGCTGGCACGCGCGGCCTTTCTTGAGCAGTCGATTTCCCTCTATCGCATTTCACGCAGTCTAGGCTCTACGCCCTTCCAGTTCTTTTATCGAGTATCCTTACCCATTGCACGGCCCGCTATTGCGGTTGGCCTGTCTTTAGTACTAATGGAGACACTTAACGACTTTGGAACGGTAGATTATTTCGCCGTCCAAACCTTAACAGCGGGTCTTTACGACACGTGGTTGAACATGGGCAACTTGGGTGGTGCAGCACAGATAGCCTTACTAATGATGGCTGTCGTGGTTATTCTTATTAGCTCTGAACGCTACTCTCGACGCAGACAAAAGCAATACCAGTCGCGCAACCAAGGCTCAACCATTCCAAGCCATAAGCTATATGGAATAAGGGCTTATCTGGCATTCGCAGTCGCCTTCTTACCGGTATTGTTAGGGTTTCTGTTTCCCTTCTCACTTCTAACGATTTATGCAGTCAAATACTTTGAAATATCCTGGCACAGCAATTTTATAGAGTACGCACTAAACAGTTTTGTTTTAGCCAGTATTGCCGCCTTTGCCACACTGGTTTTAGGCATCGTACTTACTTACAGCAAACGACTAAATTCCAATAAGCTCACTCAGCACCTGGTCAACTTCTCTAGCCTAGGCTACGCCATACCAGGCGCGGTGCTTGCGATCGGAATTATCATTCCCTTTGCTGCCTTCGATAATACCCTTGACGGTCTTATGAGAGAGCACTTTGATTTCTCAACAGGATTGATTTTGAGCGGTACGGCTTTCGCAATTGTATTTTCCTATTCTGTTCGCTTCTTAGCTGTCTCTTCAGGGTCCGTAGAGTCCAGCCTATCTAAAGTAACACCAAGCATGGACATGGCATCGCGCTCACTTGGCCATAATTATTTATCGACACTATTTAAAGTACACCTGCCCATTATCAAGCGGGGTGCTCTTACCGGCATGCTTGTCGTGTTTGTAGACTGTTTGAAAGAATTGCCTGCTACACTAATTTTACGGCCTTTTAATTTTGAAACACTGGCTACACAGGTTTACCAATTTGCTTCCGATGAGTTACTTGAGCAAAGCGCCTTGAGCGCACTAATCATCGTTGCAGTGGGTATTCTGCCAGTTATATTGTTAGACAAGAGTATTAGCCAAAAGTCCTAAGATACGAAGCAATTAGCAACCCAAACATTCATCGACTTAAGAGAAGTAAATAAGCAATATGAGCATCATCTGGATTTTAGTTGCCTTCATATTTGGCTTCATTGCGAAACAAATCACACTCCCACCCTTAGTTGGTTATCTAATTGCTGGCTTCTTGCTCCATGCAAGTGGCGTTACGCCAGAACCGACACTCGAGATGCTTGCAGACCTTGGCATTACGCTAATGCTGTTTACCATCGGGCTTAAAATTGATTTCAGACAGCTTATGAGGCCACAATTATGGTCCGGAACCTTTATTCATATGAGTGGGTGGATGATACTCCTACTTCCTTTGATAATTCTTTGCACAACTACCCTCAGCCACAGCTTATTTGATCTCAGTTTGTCGCAAAGCGCCATTATCGCTTTTGCTTTTAGTTTCAGTAGCACTGTTTGCGTCATTAAGATTTTGGAAGACAATGCGGAATTAAAATCCAAACACGGTGACCTCGCTGTCGGCGTACTAATCTGGCAAGATATTGCGGCTGTTCTGTTTCTATTCTTTGCAACCGGCAAATCACCAAGCCTTTGGGCATTTAGCTTGCTTGGCCTTTGGTTCCTTCGCCCTTTATTAAAAAGAATGATGGCCTCCAGCGGTCACGGAGAGTTGATCCCACTCTACGGTTTTTTACTTGCACTTGGCGGCCCGGAGCTTTTTGAGCTTGTCGACATGAAGGGTGACTTGGGTGCACTAGTCATGGGCATGCTACTCGCAGGCTTACCTAAATCTAACGAACTCTATAAGTCGTTAATGAGCTTCAAAGACCTCTTCCTAATCTGCTTCTTTTTGTCTATCGGGTTCACCGCGTTACCAACTTTGGAAATGTGGCT
This sequence comes from Oleiphilus sp. HI0117, assembly GCF_001635235.1. NCBI lineage: Bacteria > Pseudomonadati > Pseudomonadota > Gammaproteobacteria > Oceanospirillales > Oleiphilaceae > Oleiphilus > Oleiphilus sp. HI0117. The sequence continues at coordinate 6,162 of NZ_LWGA01000879.1, forward strand.
CGTCGCCTTAGGCTTGACTATTTTACTCCCCATCAAGTTATTGCTTTTCTTCTTTGTGTTTAATGCGGTTGGCTTACGCTTGCGTACCAGCTTCTTGTCAGCACTCTTGCTAGCCAACTACAGCGAATTCGGGTTGATCGTTGCCAGCTTAAGTGTTGATCAAAACTGGCTAAGCCATGAATGGTTGGTCATCATCGCCCTATCGACAACTCATTCGATGGTATTTAGCTCAATTATTTACAAGTTTGCACATCGAATATACGCAAACAAAAAAGACGCCTTCTCGCGTTTTGAACGTCCTTGTGATACCTCCCAACAAACCTTTTTACCTATCAAAGACAAAGAAGTCTTAATTGTCGGCATGGGGCGTGTTGGAAAAGGCGCTTATCATGAAGCAGAAAGGGATCTCCCCGGGAAGATCTGCGGTGTTGAGCTTGACCCAAAACGGGCACAGGGGTTCAAGGAACAAGGCATTAATATTATATGCGGTGATGGTGATGACATTGAGTTCTGGGAACAGGCCCCATTAAGCGACATAAAACTAATTATGTTAGCCCTGCCTTCAGTCAACGAGATGAAGAACATTATCTATCAGTTGAAGCATACTTCTTATTCAGGAAAAATTTCCGTCATTGCACAATATGAAGACCAACAAAAAGAGCTAATGGGTTTAGGTGCCGATATTGCTTTCAACTACTATGCAGAGGTAGGAACTGGCTTCGCTGAGGAAAGCATCCACTTATTAAAAGGGCAATAAGCTCTTTTACACAACACAAACCAAAATTTTATCGAACACGTCTTTCTTTTTATTCAGGAAGACTTCACTGCGAATAAGACTCTCTATTAAATAATTCTCTCGTGTTGTGACGACACGCGCTAACTTAAAGACCAAAGAGTTCGACTTCGAACTATTCTATTATATAATGATCGCTATTCAACATA
>NZ_LWGA01000880.1:0-6412 GCF_001635235.1 Oleiphilus sp. HI0117
TCTGTACTTCCGGGCGTGACGGCACACTTTTATTTGTAGTGCTTGGGCGTCCGCTCACTGCTCTACGCTTTAAAACACTTGAACTCTCACTTGCTTGTATACTGGATGAAGCCTCTGGGTTTAGTGAGCTAGCGCTGCTAACCGAGCCACTTTGAGAAGTTCCACTCTTTTTTGCAATAGCCAGGATTCTTTTCTTCAGAACCTCTTGCATTTTCCCTGCATCGCGAGCGATATCTTCAAAATTCTTTGGTAAAAAATCGACCGCTCCAGCTTCTAGCGCATCTAGCGTTACACGAGCACCTTCGTAGGTAAGAGATGAGAACATTAGAATAGATGTAGGGCATTCTTGCATGATATGGCGAATAGCTGTAACGCCATCCATAACAGGCATCTCGTAATCCATGGTGACCACATCAGGGGACAATTTCTTTACGAGCTCAATTGCTTCACGCCCGTTTGACGCAGTACCAACGATCTTGATTTCAGAAACCAAGCTTAGAATTTCACAAACCCGTTTCCGAAAAAAGCCAGAATCATCTACAACTAATACAGTGACACTCATCGAATCTAACAAGCGCCCCCGTAGCGATAAAGATTGCAGCGTGTACTATAGCGACAGCGCATCCTGATTTTTAGCCTATGCGTAGCGGTCTAATAGACTTGGAATATCTAGTATCAAGGCGATACGACCATCACCCGTAATCGTTGCGCCGGCCATGCCTGCTGTGCCATGTAGCATGTCACCAAGTGGTTTAATCACGACTTCTTCTTGGCCAACCAACTGATCCACAATAAAGCCTACGCGCTTACTACCCACAGCGACAATCACCACATGAGCAGAATCAGTATCTTCAGTGTATGAATTCACTAACCAGCGTTTGATGTAAAACAAGGGATAAACATTATCACGAACAACAACACACTCCTGTCCATCAACAACATTTGTCTTGGTCAAATCAAGGTGGAAAATTTCAACCACACTAACCAGAGGAAAAGCAAAGGACTGATTTCCAAGCTTAACCATCAAGGTAGGCATGATCGCCAAAGTTAAGGGTACTTTAATTGAAAGTCGCGAGCCTTTACCTAACTCAGAATCAATATTTACCGTACCGTTTAACTGGGTAATTTTTGTCTTAACAACATCCATTCCCACACCACGGCCGGAAATATCGGATATTTCCTGCTTAGTCGAAAAGCCAGGTGCAAAAATAAGGTTATAACATTCGCTATCGCTTAAGCGATCAGCAGCGTCTTGGTCGTAAATGCCTTTTTCAACAGCTTTTTGACGTAGAACCTCAGCATCCATACCTGCGCCATCATCTTCAATGGCTAGCATGATATGATCACCTTCCTGCTGTGCTGACAGAACCACCTGCCCTATACGTTCCTTACCTTTCGTCACACGGTCATCAGGCATTTCAATGCCGTGGTCTACAGCGTTTCGTACAAGGTGAACCAAGGGGTCAGATAGCGCTTCAACAAGGTTCTTATCAAGGTCAGTATCTTCACCAACCAGAACCAGGTTAACCTCTTTCTTAAGGTTCCGAGCCAAATCTCGCACAACCCTGGGAAAACGTCCAAAGACCTTCTTAATCGGCTGCATTCGAGTTTGCATAACCGCTGACTGAAGATCACCTGTTACGACATCTAAGTTGGACACAGCCTTCTGCATGGACTCGTCACTGCTTGCATCGCCAAGACGTTTTAGTCGGTTACGCACAAGCACCAATTCACCCACCATATTCATGATATCGTCTAGGCGCTTTGTATCAACACGAACTGTTGTTTCTGTCGCTATGGTTTCATTCTTCTTCGATGCCGCTTTAGCAGCTGGTTTTGCAGCCGGCTTTGGCTTAGCTGCAGCTGCTGAGGCTGGGGCCGGTGCAGGCGCTGGCTTTGGTGTGGGCTCTGGAGCCGGCGCAGAACTGGCAGCAGCCTTGGTCGTTGGCGACCCGCCTGCTCCATGAAGTTCATCCAGTAGCTTTTCGAACTCATTATCGGTAATCAACTCTCCATCACCGCTAGCAGGAGTAGCTGACGCTTCAGACGTGGCATCACCTGCAGCAATACCTTCGCTATTGAACTGACCTTCACCATGCAAGTCATCCAATAGTTTTTCAAATTCTTCTTCGCTTATATCACCCGACTCTGGCGAGCTGCTCGTGTCGCCACCCGCAGCCGGTTCTTCAAAAAATAAATCCGCCGAGGAGCTGTCTGGTGAAGCTGAGGCACCAGCACTTTCGCTGACACCAACAGGAGCACCGGAACCGTGTAGCTCATCTAACAAGTTTTCGAATTCGTCATCGGTAATTTCGTCAGATTCTTGTTCGGATGCCGCTGGTGCACTCCCTTTACCCGCATCATCATCTAATGCATCCAAGAGCTGTTCAAACTCATCATCAGTAATATCAGCCTCTTCAGCAGAGGCTTCTGCAGCAACCGGCTCCGGTGTTGGTTCAACAGCTGCAGGTTCAGCAGCAGGCGCAGCGTCAGCAGGTTTCGCAAAACGTTCTAAGTCACTTAAAAGCTGTGGGTCAGCTGGGGTTGGATCTTGGCCATCTCTGACTTCACTGAACATTTCGTTTACAGAGTCTAACGCACGTAAAACGACATCCATTAAGTCAGCATCAAGACTTCGCTTACCATTTCGCAGAATATCGAACACGTTTTCTGCAATATGACAACACTTGACCAGTGCATCCAACTGTAAAAAGCCTGCTCCACCCTTTACAGTGTGAAACCCTCTAAAAATTGCGTTTAGCAAATCTTTATCGTCTGGATTTTGCTCTAGATCAACCAGTTGCTCTGAAAGAAGCTCGAGTATCTCTCCAGACTCTACAAGAAAGTCCTGAAGTATCTCATCATCCGCTTCAAACCCCATCTTCTACGCCCCTTTAAAATCCTAGACTGGACAGCAAATCATCCACATCATCCTGGCCAGAAACAACGTCTTCGCGTTGCTCTGCATGGAGTTGTGGACCTTCACCCTCAATGCCTGTTTCTTGTTTTTCTACTTCGTGGACTGTTCCTGTAATCTGGTCAACCTTACCGGCCATTCTGACCAAATTAACAAGATTCTCTTCAACATCTTTAACCAATCCGGTGACTCGTTGAATCACTTGACCAGTTAAGTCTTGGAAAGACTGCGCTAACAGTATTTGCGTGAGATTATCATTTACTTTATCTGAATCCTCACACAACTTTCCAAGGAAAGTTCCCATTGTGGCTGTCAGCGTTCTAAACTCATCAGGTTTCATTTCCTTACGCTGTAAGCGAGACCAATCCATCTTGAGTTTTTTCGCTTCCTGGCTGATTCCTGAAGCATAAGGCATGGTTTCTTCGACAAGATCCAAGGTCTTGTTTGCAGCCTTATTGGTCATATCAACCACATACGCGAGTCGGTCGGACGCATCCTCTATAGTAGACAGGTCATCTTTAGCCGTCTCACTGGAAGCATCGATGTGAAAGTTCCGAATTGACTCGTGTAGCGACCGAGTTAAGCGACCGACTTCTTGGTACAGAGTTTTATCCCGAGTCTCATTTAACTCAGAAATAATACCTAACGCCCCCGACAAGTCTCCTTTGTCAATTCGCTCCTTCAACTCATTAGCCTGAGCCTTCAAAGTCTGCTCAAAACCGCTTAGAGGTTCGCTATTTATTAGCTTTGCGTCAGTCATGAATCGCTCAGCCTTAGGAATCGATACGTTCGAAGATTTTCTCAATCTTCTCTTTTAAAACAGCTGCGGTAAATGGCTTAACGACATAACCGTTCACACCTGCTTGCGCGGCAGCAACTATCTGATCTCGTTTAGCCTCAGCCGTTACCATTAGCACAGGAAGACTTTTGAGGTTATCGTCAGAACGAACATGCTGAAGCAACTCAATACCAGTCATCCCAGGCATATTCCAGTCAGTCACCAGAAAGTCATACTTACCTGTTTGAAGCATTGGTAAGGCAGTACTACCATCGTCAGCTTCATCAGTATTAGTAAACCCTAGGTCACGCAATAGGTTCTTAATAATTCGTCTCATTGTAGAAAAATCATCTACTACGAGAATTTTCATATCTTTATTCAAGTCGACCTCCACTCATGTCGATACCCGAAATTACATTTTAATACCTAAAAACAAGTCTAGTCGGTGTTCTTAGGCTAGCCAGTTTTTTTTGATATTTGTTTCACTTATCGGCACATTTCTTAACAACTATATAAAATCAAGCCAATTTATTAATTTTATTCGCTTTATTTTCCCCTTACATGGGGGACAAACTTTGAGAAAAGAGGTCTAAGCAAATAGTTCGATCAGGCTAAGACAAACTGCAATCAGGTACGCCAATCACTCATTCTAGCTTTCAAACGCATCGCTGCTTGAGAATGTATTTGACTTACTCGAGACTCACTAACAGAGAGCACCAAACCAATTTCTTTAAGATTCAACTCTTCTTCATAATATAAAGACAAAACCATTTTTTCACGCTCAGGGAGAACATCAATCTCTTTGGCCAAAGCTCGACGAAAGGCATCATTCTGAACATCCGTCGCGGGCGTGTAATTCTCGGACAAATACTCTTCACTAGAAACGTCACCTGACTCACTTAGCTCTTCAAAGCTAAATAACTTGCCACTAGCGCTGTCTTTCAAGCAAGCAAAGTATTCCTCAAGCGTCATACCTAACTCTGAGGCAACCTCGCCATCCTGCGCATCACGACCCTCTCTATCTTCAATAGCCTTGATCGCTTCACTTATCTTTCTTGCATTCCGATGAACAGACCTTGGCACCCAGTCTCCCCGGCGCACCTCATCCATCATCGAACCACGAATTCTAATGCCCGCATAAGTTTCAAAGGACGCACCTTTAGAAGCTTCATACTTCCTGGAAGCCTCTAATAACCCGATCATACCAGCCTGAATTAAATCATCGACCTGAACGCTAGACGGTAGACGAGATATCAAATGATGCGCAATTTTTTTGACTAAAGGCGCATGAGACCGAATCAAATCATCGGCACGTTTTACTTGAGCGTCTGTATACATCAGCCTATGACACCGGAACTAAACACGTTCTAGTTTGAGGTAGCCTGAACCAGGCGCTCAACAAAGAACTCCAAATGACCTTTTGGAGAAGAAGGCAGTGGCCAGCTATCCGCTTTTTGGGCAAGCGTCTTATATGCCAACGATGCTTTTGCACGAGGATACACATCAGAAACAGCCCGTTGACGCTGCACTGCTTTTTTCACCGACTCATCGAAAGGGATTGACCCAACATACTGCAGAGCAACATCGAGAAATCTCTCAGTAACGTGAGCAAGCTTGGAATAGAGGTGGCGCCCCTCTTCCTGCGTTTTAACCATATTCGCCAGTACACGAAAACGGTACATATCGTAATCGCGATTTAACAATTTAATTAGCGCATATGAATCGGTAATCGATGTAGGCTCATCACATACGACAACAATAACTTCTTGCGCAGCCCTAAGAAACGAAACAACACCATCGGATATACCTGCTGCGGTATCAATAATCAGGACATCGAGATCTTCAGAAATTTCACTAAAGGCATTAATTAAACCGGCATGTTCCATTGGATTCAAAGAAACCATTTTTTGCGTACCAGATGAAGCTGGTACTACTTTTATTCCTTTGGGCCCATCAACCAAAACGTCACGCAGAGAACATTCGCCACTTATCACATCCGCTATATTGCTTTTAGAGGTGATACCTAACAAAACATCAACATTAGCCAAACCTAAATCGGCATCTAAAAGTACAACACGACGCCCCATCTCAGCGAGCATAATCGAAAGGTTAATAGACACATTACTTTTGCCCACACCACCTTTACCGCCAGTTACCGCGATTACCTGAACCGGATTAGAATTCGCCATACTGGTGAAAATCCCCTTTTATACATCTAATTATTTTTCGCACTTCAGTTTATTCAACCATATTGAGATCTTCGTGATACTGAAACATTGACCGTATTTTCAGTGTATACTGCATAATCTTGCTACATTCAGCTCTATATTTTAATCAACGCTAATAAGAGTTTAGCAGATATGATTAAGTTTACGCAGAATGAGAGAATATTTGATCTAAAACACCTTCATGCTCTTGGGCGCTGATTGTTACCCATCGCTCCGAACTATTCAATAAAGATTCAGCTCTCGAGAGGATTTCTTTTTGCCTAAACACATGAATATCCTCAGGAACTCGCTGACCGTCAGTAAAATAACTGGCTTTGAGACGCGTATCGATAAGAAAGCTCATCACCTCACCCAGGCTAACAGCTTCATCAACCTTAGTAATAATGGCGCCTGACAAGCCTACCATTTTGTAGTGATGGTAATTTGAACACATCACCTGATACTGCCCTACAGACGATACAACAAGGTGTGACTGAATATCATGACCCG
>NZ_LWGA01000881.1:0-3012 GCF_001635235.1 Oleiphilus sp. HI0117
AAAAACAGAGAAAAGATAAAAGCCTTTTTAGGTGTGTCTCCATCTCTTCCTCTGTGCAGCGAAGCGCCCGGTGTCCTCTGTGGTTCTTCGGTTTATCCCTTAAAGATCAAAACACAAAAGACGGTTCACCACAGAGGGCACAGAGCGGCCTGCGGCCTACACAGAGAAAAGATAAAAACAGAGAAAAGATAAAAGCCTTTTTAGGTGTGTCTCCATCTCTTCCTCTGTGTAGCGAAGCGCTCGGTGTCCTCTGTGGTTTAAGTTCTTTTCGCTTTTACCTTTAAGTGCAAAACCCCTATAATGCCCAGCCATAGAATCAACCACTAAAAAGTCTAATTCGTGTCTATCAAATCTAAGCTTCTCAGCACCCTTGTAATGTCCCTTTCTCTTGTTATGGCTGCCTCGGTAAACGCTGCGCCATGGATTGATGTAGGTGACCTTAGGCTTCGAAATAATCTTCAGCTACTCAATGATGCAGAAGTGATCGATATCTCTTTAACGACCTGGCCGCTTATGTGGGCGGACGTAAAAAGTGCATTAGCAGAAGCTGATCATTCGAAGCTCAATTCAGCGCAAAAAACTGCGATTAGAGAATTACGCTTTGAGCTACGTAAGCAGACTAAGTCCGGTATTAAAAAAAGCCTTGAAGTGACAGCGGGCAGTGCTAGGCCATTATTAAGAGATTTTGGTTCTTTCCAGCAAGAAAAAGGAGAGATCCATAAAACAATGGAGGGTGATAGTGAAAGCTTTGCCTTCAGGCTTCAAGCTAATGTCATGACAGATCCTGGTGATGATGCCGTCCAGACAGACTTTTATGGCTCCTATTTGGCTGGCGTGCTGGGCGGTCGTGATGGCAACTGGGTATTGGGTGTTGGCGCAGTCGATCAATGGTGGGGCGCGGGTTCTCAGTCGAGTTTGATCCTGACAAATAATGCCGAGCCGGTACCGAGCGTATTCTTAAGAACCAAGCAGGGGCAGCGTTTTGATACACCTTTGCTCTCGTGGTTAGGAGAGTGGCAATTTGTATCTTATATTGGTCAGCTAGAAAGTAAGCGCACAATACCTGAGGCAAAACTTACTGGCATGCGTTTTACCTTTAGGCCGTTGAAAGGTCTTGAGTTTGGACTATCCCGTGCGATGCAGTGGGGTGGAGAAGGGCGTGATGAAGACTTGTCTACCTTCTGGAAGTCGCTTACTTCGCAGGGTGAAAATACAGCCAAGCAAGCGGGGAATCAGTTGGCTGGCTTCGATGTACGTTATGGCTTTGCATTGACTGATACGCTGGGTGCGGCCTTCCACGCACAAACAATTGGTGAAGACGAAGCGGGCTATATGCCATCGCGACGCACCCATCAAGCGGGCGTTCAACTTTCCCAAACACTAGAAGATAGCGCTTTCCTAAAGTACGAGTTGGAATACGCAAATACCATTGCGGATGGCTTTGAGACAGTATTTTATAATACCACCTATGAACATAGTCTTTATGAAAGTGGCTATCGCTATCATGGGCGTACGCTTGGTGCTAGTTTTGATAATGACTCAGAGGTTTTGTCCTTCGGGATGAGTCTTCAAAATGGTGATGGTTCGCTTTGGAGTGCGCGTGCCAGCTATTTACAGTTAAATGAAGATGGTGGCGTCAGAGGAAATGGGGTTTCTCTGAGTGCTCAATCACTTTATATGGCGGAATTTTATCACCAGTGTTTCATCTTTGATGGCCGTTTCAAAGCAGGGCTGACTTACCTAAGTAAAGACGTTGATACAGCGTTTACGTATGTAGAGCGCTTAGCTGCTTCGGTCTCATGGGAGTATCGATACTAGGGCTTGTGAAGTGTAAAAGCAGGCCTGTCATGCTATTATTCGCTTAGTCTAACGACAAGGCTTTTACCAATGATTATCAAGGAGGATAAGAGAATGGATAAAACAAAAGTGGACGATATGCTAATTCAAATGATACAGCCCAAACTCGAAGAGATTGAAACCCGCTTCTCAAACGGTGAGGGCCTAAGTAGTGAAGATATCAATACACTGCTGCTTAAGTCGCAATATAATCATATCAATCATTTAGATGAAAAATTAAATGAAGTGACCGATAGTGTGGCAAGCCTTAAAGGTGAATTTGCTGGCTTGAAAGGTGAATTTGCTGGCTTGAAAGGTGAGTTTTCTGATTTGAAAGGTGACTTTACAGGCCTAAGAGGCGAGTTTGTCGGCCTGAAAGGCGAATTCAAGTTGTTGGAACAAAAGGTAAACAAAGGCTTCGAACTCATGGGAGCTAGAATGGACGCTTTTGAAAAACGAATTGAATTGAAGATATCTGAAGCGATAAACAAGAATATGCGCTGGAGCATAGGCTTGATAGCCTTAATCGTTACTGTTCTCAAGCTAGCGGATACCTTTGCCGGAAACTGAATAATTAACAATACCGCCCCTGTCTCAAACAACCCTGAGCAACTCTAAATAGAAAGGAAATAAGTGTCGTGACAAGTTATGAAAATGTAAAACAGCAGCTAACAGACAGCCCCAAAACCTGGTTGGTAACGGGTGTTGCCGGTTTTATCGGTTCTAACCTGCTAGAAACACTGCTAAAACTAAACCAAAAAGTTGTAGGTTTGGATAACTTCGCCACTGGGCATCAATACAATTTAGATGAAGTTCAAGGCTTGGTAGCGTCTGATCAGTGGCAGAACTTCTCATTTATCGAAGGTGATATCAGAGATTACGAAACCTGCCAGAAGGCGGTTTCAGGTGCTGACTATGTTTTACACCAAGCAGCGCTTGGCTCCGTTCCTCGTTCTATCGCAGACCCGATTACCACGAATGCAGCGAATATCACTGGCTTTCTCAATATGCTCCAGGCTGCAAAAGAAGAGCAGGTAAAAAGCTTCACCTACGCGGCCAGTAGTTCAACCTATGGTGACCACCCCGCGCTGCCTAAAGTAGAAGAAAATATCGGCAATCCGCTTTCACCTTATGCGGTAACCAAATACGTAAACGAATTATATGCCAGTGTGTATG
>NZ_LWGA01000882.1:0-4001 GCF_001635235.1 Oleiphilus sp. HI0117
AAGCAGCCGCTTTAGGAACGCTATAGCCTTGCTCGGTGACCAGGGCAACCGCTTCTTGTTTAAACTCTGTTGTATAACTTCTGTTCTTTCGTTTTGTCATTTAACACCTCAATAATTGGATTATATTCCTTATTGAAGTGTCCTGTTTGATTAAAGCAGATCATTGCGAGGGGGCGTGTTTTGGATCGTCACAATGGCGAATACTGCTACAGGCAAATCGACAATAAAGCGCAGTGTTGCAATCGACAATAACTGAAAGTCGAATAACGGCCACTCAAAAAAATTATCAAGAGGAAGTGCTTGAATAACCATAGCGGGTTAAAATAGAGTTTGGTGAGTAAGGCCTTCGCAATAGCCTGCTTCAAAGCACCAAAGTGTTTTTTCTTAAGGTGGCACACAGCGGTTCAGTTTAGTCTCTTTTCCGTTTATTAGGACGTACGTGACGGTGAAGAATCCTGCTGTTTTCTTGTCTGACGAAGGTTCGTTTACGAAAAGCCCATAATTCGCGGCGAGCAATTTTTCCCGTTTCTTTAATATCGACAATTGGTTTTGGATACGTGGTTCCCAGAGATAGGTCATACAATGTTTCTTCCATAGGAGTCATCATCCACGGCGTGTGAATCAGCTCGTTTGGGAGTTTAGCCAATTCCGGTAGCCACATTCTGATAAACTCACCATTAGGGTCATGCTCTAGACTTTGTTTCACTGGATTGTAAATTCGAATGGTATTTGTGCCTGTGACGCCAGCCTGCATCTGAAACTGCGCATAGTGAATACCGGGCTCGAAGTCCAAAAAAAGCTTGGCTAGATAATGTACACCTTGCCGCCAATCCTGCAGCAAATGATGACAAAAAAAGCTGACGAGCATGGATCGCATTCGAAAGTTCAAATAACCCGTTTCGATTAAACATCGCATGCATGCATCAACAATGGGGTAGCCCGTTTTTCCATCTTGCCAAGCTTGGCGATGGCAAAGGGAATCATTGTCTTCTCGATAGCTGAATAACGCGTAAGCGCGATTGACAGGTCTTTCTTCCATTTCATGTTCACTTTCAAACTTTTGGATAAAATGGCAGTGCCAATGCAAACGTGAACACAAGGTATTCGCCGTTTTACGCCACCCCTGTTCGCGACGATGAAGTAAGGTTCGCTGATAAAACTGCCGCAGGCTAATATTTCCCCAAGCCAGGTAAGGAGACATGCGGGAACAGCTCTTTCGGCTTTCAAGTGGTTTTGATATTTTATAGGCATAGTCTTGACCTCTTGATCTAAAAAAAGAAGCGAGTGTTCTCTCAGCCCATTTTTCACCCCCATGTTGCATCCTAGGATGCGTTTCAAGCCAAGAAGGCTCCATTGCATCATTCGGATGATGATGTGCTAGAGAAATAAGGTTAGCGCCTCGAAGGTCGGGATTGTCTAAACCCATGCGCATGATACTGTGCCAGTGCTTGTCCCAATTGCTTCGGTGGGTCAGCCCTCGAATGACTCCGCCCGTTGGGCTTTCTTGCCAGTCTATTTGGTGTTTGGCTAGCCAATCAGCTATTTCCTTATCGCGCTCATAGGTAGCACGTATACCGGTCTCTTCATAGCTGAATAATCGATTGATTGTGAAATGGCTATGGATTTCCTCTAACGCCTTAAGAACCTTGCCCCGAAAGCAATGGATCTGCGTGTTAAAGGCCTTGAGTTGACGATTCAAATCGGCTAAAGACTGGCAAATAAAACGCCAATGGCGCACGTCGTAGTGAGGGTCTTGTATTAGCAGATCTTCGAAGATATAGATCAGTAAGGTGGGATTTTTGCCTGCACAAGCTTCCTTCAGGGGAGTATGATCACGTAACCTGAGATCACGCTTAAACCATACAACGTTAATGCCCTGGTTTTGAGTTGGTTGTTTGGTTCGTAAGTCGCTGATTTGTTGATGTAAACCTTGAGCTGACATGAATTCTATTCAATCCTAACTATGATGTTTGTTACGTTTACGTTTGGAAGGGGGAAAAAGATCACCTACAGAGTGATCTATTCCACGGGGTAAACGTACATTTACTAAATGATGAAAAGCCTCTAACGGTAATGAGTCTAAAAAAGTAGACGCGTGCTGAGGAGAAGGGGCTGAATGTCTTTCTGTCGGAGGAAAAGGCGTGTTGTTTGTAAGCCCAGTGCTTGTAAGACTAAGGTCTTGTTTTTACGGAGAAGATAACGGGGAAATAGACGATGTTTACCATTAAGGCATTGATTCAATTTAGTATGATACTTTTCAGTGTGTTAGCGGTGGGGTGCAGCACGGGAAGCTGGCGAGAAGCGTCTAGAGACTCTTCCGGGCTCGCCCCTTTGTCTACCGAAACTCCCGAAGCGGTTATTCAGGTATATGGTGCCGATGCATGGGGGTGGCGAGGTTGGTTTGCGATACATACTTGGATTGCGGTGAAAGCAAGAGATGCTTCTGAATATACCGTTCTTGAAGTGATAGGTTGGCGTGCCAAACGAGGACTGTCTGTGTTGAGAGTCGAGAATGATATTCCTGATAGGTATTGGTTTGGTAGTCAGCCCCAAATTCTTTTGGATAAGCGAGGTGACGAAGCAGAAGAGTTGATCGAAGAAATAGTTGCTTTAGCTGAACGTTACCCCTGGGCTAACGAGTATAAAGTTTTTCCTGGCCCGAACAGCAACACCTTTCCAGCTTGGATAGCAGCGCAGGTGCCCGAACTGGGCTTGGAGCTTCCCTTTAGTGCTATTGGCAGTGGTTACGTAGATTAACAGGGCGAAGAGTTTATGACTGAATATCAACCTATGACTTTGTTGATGAACGCTAGGCAAGAGGCCAAGCAAAACCAGGACCCCAGTGCTAAATATTGCACACTCGCGACACTCGAGCAAAATGATGCGTCTCAACCAAGAATGCGCACCTTGGTCGTACGCGAAATCAATGCAGATAGTTGTGTACTGTTTGTGAACAAACTTGCCCAAAAGAACCTACTACATTTAAACGAGGCGAAGGTAGAACTGCTATTTTTCTATCCTTCGCTACTACAGCAATTTAGAGTTCGGGGTGAATTGTCATTAATGTGTCCTGAGGTTCTTGAAACTCACTGGCAGCATAAACCTTATATTTCAAAGTTGCTGGATCATTTTTATCATACTGTCGCGCACCAGAGCGCTGCCCTGGAAGGCTCATTTGAGGTAGAACGGGGTATTAACGCGCTGAAAGAAAAGTACCCTAATCCTGATACAGTTCCTTTCACAGATAATGCGCTTGGGCTGGTGGTGTCTGTGAATTATCTAGAGTACTGGCGAGGCCATGAAACTGGCTTGCATGAGCGCACTTTATATCGACATATAGGCCACAGTTGGGAACGAGCTGCGCTTGTTCCTTGAATAGCGCGAACTATTGGGCTGCACTCTCTGCTACTCTTGGCGCCAATCATGTTTTCTGCACGTGGCAGGTTTGAGTCCCTAACCGATAGGATTGGTGTAGGGAAAATGGTTAAGGGGTGTTGATGCGAATGTTCGCGTATCTGATACCCTAATCTGTGGGTACCATGGTGGCAAGATTCAGTAGTGGGTGTGGATTGACTAAGTAAAATAAAAGAGGGCCGCAGGTTTGTCGACAAATTACTCTTAGCTCTTGTTTATAAGTATATGTATATCTGTGCTGCGGATATCTCAAACGATTACAATAACCCTGATGCTACTAAATTAATTAAGAGATCTTTTGATAGCCTCCTCTAATACACTGTCTAAGGGGGTTACCTGAGATCTGAACAAGGAAATACTTGATAAATCGGAAGAGATGAGGAACTTGTTGAAGTTCCAATTTGGTGATTTTTCAGTCCGTTGTTTTAGCATTTTGTAGAAGTCGTTTTGTTGAGGTCCTGTTACATAGCTCGGCGCTAGCATGGTGAAACTAACGCCGAAGTTTTTGAAGCAGACGCTAGCTGTTTCTGCTTCAGTTGCTAATTCTTGCCTGAAGGAGTTAGAAGGGAAACCGACAATTTCCAAAC
>NZ_LWGA01000883.1:0-4843 GCF_001635235.1 Oleiphilus sp. HI0117
GCGTCTAACTGATTAAGTTGAGTCCAACCTAATGAACCTTCGTTATTACCTAGTGCAGGGTAAAGGTACATGTAAATTGCTGCAAAAATAGTTGTCAGAATAAACATGTTAAACCACCACTTTGGTAGTGGGTGATTCAGTTCGGATATACCGTCCCATTCATGTCCGGTAGACTCGACCTCACCGCTCTCATCCGACTTCTTTGAAGAAGTCGCGAACAGTAGCCACATGACACCAACTAGGTTGCCGATGACCAATACACTGATGAAAATACTCCATCCTGTACTCATAATTAGGCCTCACTTTTTTCTTTGTTATTGCAAGTATTCGTTGCAGTGTTATCCAAGGGAAGATTTGCCATTTCCTCGAACGCTTCTTTACGCTTGCCACTCCAGCTCCAGAAGCAAATTCCGATGAACGTAAGCAAAAGCATGCCGGTCATTAAACCGCTTAGTGTGTGCTGTAATTCGCCCATGCTTATCTCCCGTTGTTTGCAGTGCCAAGCACTTGCAAGTATGCAATCAAAGCATCGATTTCAGTCATATTTGCTAGCTGGGCGGGCCCGTTAGCGATTTCTTCGTCTGAATAGGGATGGCCTAGTAAACGTAAGGCTTCCATTTTGCTTATAATGCTATCAGTTTCTGCTGGTGCCTCGGCTAACCAAGGGAGGCTTGGCATATTTGATTCAGGCACCAAATCACGAGGATTGATTAAATGTATACGATGCCATTCATCAGAGTAACGGCCACCAACGCGTGCCAAATCAGGACCTGTTCGTTTCGAACCCCACTGGAACGGGCGGTCGTAAACTGATTCACCTGCAACTGACGGAGGGCCATATCGCAACACTTCATCAGCGAAAGGTCTAACCATCTGTGAGTGACAGTTGTAACAACCTTCACGAATGTAGATGTCGCGGCCCGCTAGCTGAACCGCTGTGTAAGGTTTAACGCCTGGTGCTGGTTCTGTCGTTTGTGTTTGAAACATCAGCGGAACGATTTCAACCAAACCGGCAACACTAATTACTAGGGCAATTAATACACCAAGTAGTGCGCTGTTCTTTTCAATAGTTTGATGATTCATTATGCTGCCTCCTTGTTGGATGCTTCGTTGTCTAACTCGGAAGAACCGATGGTTTTAATTACGTTATATGCCATCATCAACATACCAACCAAGAACATTAATCCACCAAGTACACGTACGACATAGTAGGGGTAGCTAGCTTTGATACTTTCAATGAAAGTATATGTCAGCGTACCGTCGTCACCCATGTCTCTCCACATTAGGCCTTGCATTACACCAGCGATCCACATTGATGCTATATAAAGTACTACACCAATTGTTGCGATCCAGAAATGACTGTTTATCAGCGATTCGCTATACATGCGCTTTTTGTTAAATAGCTCAGGAACAAGCATGTAAACGGAACCGATAGTAATAAAAGCAACCCAACCAAGCGCACCTGAATGAACGTGCCCAACTGTCCAGTCAGTATAGTGAGATAGTGCGTTGACGGTTTTTATCGACATCATTGGCCCTTCAAAGGTCGACATGCCATAGAACGATAGGGATACAATCAGGAACTTAAGGATCGGGTCAGAGCGTAACTTATCCCATGCGCCAGATAGCGTCATGATACCGTTGATCATACCACCCCATGACGGAGCTAATAGAACCAAGGAGAACACCATACCAAGTGACTGGGCCCAGTCTGGTAGAGCAGTGTATTGCAAATGGTGCGGACCAGCCCACATGTAAATAGAGATCAAAGCCCAGAAGTGTACAACTGATAATCTATAGGAGTATACAGGGCGATTCGCACGCTTTGGAACGAAGTAGTACATCATGCCTAAAAACGCCGCAGTTAGGAAAAAGCCAACAGCATTGTGTCCATACCACCACTGAGTCATTGCATCGGTTGCACCCGAAAAGACAGGGTAGGAATGAGTCAGGCTAGTAGGAATAGATAAGTTGTTAACGATATGAAGTACCGCTACAGCGATAATGAACGCTGCATAGAACCAGTTAGCAACGTAGATATGCGAAACGTTTCGCTTTACCAACGTGCCGAAGAATACAACACCATAGCTAACCCAAACGATTGCAATGAGTAGGTCTATTGGCCAGATTAGCTCTGCATACTCTTTGCCTTGCGTAAAACCAAGAGGCAGAGTGATTGCTGCTAATACAATGATTAACTGCCAACCCCAAAAGGTAAACTTCGCCAGACCAGGCGCGAACAGTGTCGTATGACATGTCCTTTGGACTATGTAATAAGAGGTTGCAAAGAGTGCACAACCACCAAACGCAAAGATTACTGCATTCGTATGTAAAGGCCGCAAGCGGCTAAAAGTTAAATACGGTAAGTCAAAATTTAGTGCGGGCCATGCAAGTTGCGCGGCGATAAGCACGCCGACAAGCATTCCGACAATTCCCCAGACTACCGTCATAATGGTGAATTGCCGAACTACTCCATAATCGTAGTTCTTAGGTTGAATAGGCGTTTGATTCATATGATTCACGTTCCTTATTATTTGCCAAAAGTTGGAAGCAAGCCGATTCTGTAGCGCCTCTACCTACTTTGCCTTGATGTATGTCAAGTGGGGTATATATTTATTCCTTTTATCAAGTGCTTAAGGGGTGGGGTTGATATACATCAAAGTGGGTAGTTTAGATTTTGTACAATTAACTAAAATTGAGAACTGATTGCTATTTTAGTTATGGCCTTTATAGCTTTCTGTAAATGAAATTCGTTATCATTGCTTACGCATTTGAATAACAACAAAACTGCAGCATTCTTCAAATTTGCTATACAAAGTCATCGTCAGCGCCTTGCCCAACTAATTGAATGGATCCTACTTTTGCAAAATTATCTCTCTAGTCTTAATTCCTTTTTCGAGCGAGCTCCGGATTATCTACTTAAGCGCCGTTTGTTTGTCGTCAGCCTCTTCTTTGTTATCTCTGCGGCTTTTATTTACGCAATGGTCACTAAGTTTACGATGGATATGTCCCTCGAAAGCTGGTTCAAAGATGATGATCCAACTAAAGTTTCTTTAGATAAATATCGACAGCAGTTTGGCAGTGATGACGGCATCTATATTGTTTACGAAGCTCAGGATGGAAATGTTTTCTCATCAAAATCTGTAGCCACTATTAGGGCCTTTCACCAGCAGCTCGATGACCACCGGCTTGGACTAAGCAGCGAAGATGTTTCTCCAGAATTTGATCGTGGAATACTTCAGCGAATTGATCAAATTGACAGTTTGTACAATGCGCGGTATCAGGTAGCAGATAAAGACACGCTTATCTCTAAGAAATTGTACGCTCAGGATTATCCAACTAGCGATCTCGAGCTAGAGCAACGAAAATCTATTGCGCTAGGGCAGGACGCTTTTAAGTTAGCGTACTTTTCGCCAGATCATAGATTCGGCGGTATTCGTATAAAAACCGATTTTGGCGTTATCTCTTCCTCAGAACCCCAGGTTGACGAAGGTGTTGATTTACTCCAAGGCGATGAATTTGAGTTTGATGACGCAGCAGTTGAGATAGTGTCAACGGAGCTCAGTGATGAGCCTATTGATTTTGAAGAAATGAGTATGGATGAGTACTTAGTTTTTATGACGTCTCTGCGTACCGTTGCTGCAAAGCCTGAATTCGCTCATTTCAGTTTCCACTTTACAGGCAACGCCGCCATGATGGAGTTTGCCATGAACAATATGGCTCAAGCGTCGATGTTAATGGGCTTAATGCTATTGGCCGTTGTTACCTTGCTGTGGATACTGTTTCGCTCTTTTTCAGCTGTCGTTTGGCCGGTCGTTGTGATTTCGTTTTCGGCCTTCTGGTCTATAGGTTTTCTGAGCGCAATTGGCGTTACTTTGTCGACAATGGTGAGTCTGTCATTCATGTTGATACTGGCCGTTGGAACTGCTGACTGTGTACATGTGCTGAGCGCATATATGCTATACAGACAAGAAGGTGAGGAGCATCGCCCTGCGATGCGAATGGCCTATCGCAAAACCGGCATCCCTATATTTTTAACAACCATCACGACCATGGCGGGTATGATGGCCCTGATGATTAGCGATCTACCTCAAATAGCCATCTTTGGTTTAAATTCTGCCCTAGGTGTCGGTGTAGCTTTCATTTTTACATTATTTCTTTTACCTGTACTACTAGATCTCTGGCATCCGTATCATCTGAAAGCGTCCAAGAAAGCCGAGGCAAAGAAGAGCAAGTATGCGTCGGGTGGAGGTGCAGGAAGAGCAAGTTCGCTTCAACACTTCCTTGATAAAATACCCGCGTACATTAAAAGAAAGAGTAAAGTTGTCACGCTTTGTTATATCGCGCTTTTCGGCTTGTTTGTAATTGGTACGCTTCAAGTAAAAATTGACTCAAATTTAGTCGAATTGGCAAAAGAAGATGCACCGATTCGGGTTACTTACGATTTGGTCGACAAGGAGATGATGGGGGCACAGAATCTCGAGTTTATTGTTGACATGAAATCGTCTGATGCGCTTAAAGAACCGGCAGTACTTAAGGTGATTGATGCCTTCCAGGCTCACTTGGTCGAAACCTACCCTGACAGCGTTGTTAAAACCTTTTCTTTGGCTGATTTCGTAAAAGATACAAATAAGGTAATGCATGAAGGGGACCCCACTTATGATCGCGTGCCGGAAGACCCAGTTCTAGCGGCGCAGCTTCTTTACCTCTTTGATAATGCCAACAGCCGAGACCGAAGAAATGTTGTAAGCGATGACTACTCCAAGACTCATATTTCAGCTCAATTGCGGAACAAGGGCTCGTTCGAATACACCCATTTCTTTGAGCAGGTTCAACTTGACCT
>NZ_LWGA01000884.1:0-2370 GCF_001635235.1 Oleiphilus sp. HI0117
AAAAAGACTACTATAAGCAGCTCAAAACAAATGACCAGTGAAAAGGAAGCTAAGTGAACCAGCATATAGCCAAAATGCGACACATGCTTGAGAAGAAGTTCAAAGCAAACTTAGCGGAATGGGACCGTTTCCTAGATTTTTTCCATGTTCAAGAACTCGATGAAGGTGATCATTGGATTCGAGCAGGGGATGCCTGCGAAGAGTTTTTCTATATTTCTGACGGCATTCTCAGGCTCTACTATGTCGACCAAGAAGGCAACGAAGTAAACGAAGGCTTTTATGAAGAAGGTCAAATGCTGGGCCCCATATCAAGCTTCGTAAATGGCACACCCTGCCCCTATTATATTCAAGCACTCGAACCCGCCAGCCTTGTTGTCGCGAACTACCATCAATTTCATTCCTATGGTTATGATGATCCCGAGTTATTACGTTTCGAAATCACCTTTATGCATGAACTCTTCGTACGCAATGCTAAACGCGATGCCAAGCGGCTACTCAATAACGGTGAACAACGTTACAAGTGGTTTTGTAAAGAATACCCTCACTTCCTGGAGCGCATCCCCCAATACCATATCGCCTCGTTTCTCGGCATGACGCCCGTTAGCCTGTCCCGCCTTCGAAAAAAGTTTTCTCAATAGCCTCAGCTAGCCATCTATAAGGAACAAATACTTACCAAGTTTTGCTTGCTGCTCCCCACGCACTGGTCAATAATTAATCAAGACCTACCGCTACTGAGGAGTGTTCATATGCCTGTTAGCCAAATCGACACCCGACTTAATATATCGTCCGTACCTGAAAAAACTACTTCTAGTGACGCAAGGTCTTCACCGCAAAGTGATGGCACAGAGCAAATTGGTCAAGTAGAGGCCCTTCGCAAAGAATTCAATGCTGCCGTGTTGAATGCTAACTACGAAGTTAGCCTCAGCGTCAAGAACGAACCTATGAGCCTGCTTTATCAGACCGCTATCGATGCGATCAATAAAGAGCTAGAAGGTGACTTTGGCGAAAACTCAATCCAGTCCGGTTATGAGCAAGGCCTGGACGTCTCACCCGAAGCGACAGCGGGCCGGATTGTTAATTTCTCGACTAGCCTGTTTCCACTTTATCAACAACAACACCCTGAATTGAACGAGAGTGAGCAAGTCGAAAAGTTTGTCGATATTATTAGCGGTGGTATTGATACCGGATTTTCTGAAGCACGCGAGATACTCGATGGATTAGGAGTGTTAGAAGGTGAGATTGCCGAGAATATCGATAAGACCTATGACTTGGTTCAGGAAGGCTTGCAAGCCTTCAAGAAGCAGTTTGAGGTGCAGGAATAGCTTAATTATTCTCCCACCAGCACGCGAATGGCACAAAAAAGCCGAACTAGGAAACTCTAGCTCGGCTCTGTTTGCTGCTTGTTTATCTAAAGACTTTAGATATCCAATGCCAAACGCGTACCCTGATTAATTGCACGTTTTGCATCAAGTTCTGCAGCCACATCAGCACCACCAATCAGGTGATATGGCTTATTCAAGCCCTCAACTAATTCACGCAGTGGCTCCTGGCCCGCGCACAAGATAACGTTATCCACATCAAGTACTTTCTTCTCACCTGCGACATCAATGTGAATACCTTGATCGTCCACTTTCTCGTAAGTACAGGCAGGTATCATGTTGACGCCTTTGTTATTTAGACCCGTGCGATGAATCCAGCCTGTTGTTTTTCCTAGCTTCGCGCCAACTTTAGACTTCTTACGCTGTAATAAGTAGATTTCTCTAGCAGAAGGGCTAACTTGCGCTTCAACGCCCTCAATGCCACCACGAGCCTCTAGCGACATATCAACACCCCATTCTTTCATAAAGGCTTCGATATTTTGGCTTGTTGCTTCACCTGAGTGGGCTAAGTATTCCGATACATCAAAACCGATACCACCTGCACCGATTACCGCTACTTTCTTACCCACTTCTTTCTTATCGCGAAGTACATCGATATAACTCAGTACTTTAGGGTGATCAATACCCTCTATTTCAGGTGTACGTGGGCTAATACCGGTAGCTAGAATAACTTCATCAAAATCGCCCTGATTTAAGTCCTCTGCTGTCAAACGCTGACCAAGCTGAAGGTTTACACCCGTCTTCTCGATCATCTTGCCAAAGTAACGGATCGTTTCGTAAAACTCTTCCTTGCCGGGTACTTGCTTAGCAATATTGAACTGCCCGCCAATTTCATTTGCTGAATCAAATAAAGTTACTGTATGTCCACGCTCAGCTGCCGACGTCGCAAATGCTAAACCAGCTGGGCCCGCGCCAATAACAGCCAACTTCTTAGCCGTTTCTACTGGAGATGAAGCAAACTCTGTTTCGTGACATGCCTTCGGATTCACCA
>NZ_LWGA01000885.1:0-3774 GCF_001635235.1 Oleiphilus sp. HI0117
CGGGACCGAAAGCATTGCTGCCGCTTCTTTAGACATGAGATTTTCTCCGTTATTGTTAGTAAAACAATCTTATCGGGAGACGCAGGCCAGGGTTATGGCCCTAGGTGTCATGTCACAGTCAATTCGTGTCGTTTTAGTGGAACGAAAGCATATTTCAAACAAAAAAAGGGTGCCATTTGGGCACCCTAAAAACCTGAATAAATATCAAAACATAGCTAACCGAAATCTATGGCAAAATCACGGGGCTCGTTTTGTTTGATGACTTTGTTTAAAGTCATTTAGGAAGCAGGTCTCAGCTCCCTTCGCAGTATTTTCCCAACAGTTGATTTAGGCAATTCTTCTAGTACGACCACTTTCTTGGGAACCTTATAAGCGGTCAGCACTTTGCGGCAGTGTTCAATAATTTCTTTTTCTGTTGCTTCATTTTTTAGTACAACATAAGCACATACTTTTTCACCTGAAATGTCATCAGCTTCACCAATTACGGCTGCTTCTAGAATTTGCGGAAAACTGGTTAATACTTCTTCAACTTCATTTGGATAGACGTTAAATCCTGAAACAATAATCATATCTTTTAGACGGTCAACAATTTTTAGCTTACCGTCATCAGTCCATTCGCCCATATCACCCGTTTTGAAAAAGCCATCTTCAGTTAATGCCTTTGCGGTTTCATTTGGCATATTCCAATAACCACTCATCACTTGAGGGCCTTTAGCGACGATCTGTCCGCGACCTTCAGATACGGGTTGATCGTCATCATTCCAAAGCTGAATTTCTGTATCAGAAAGAGGTGTCCCAACTGTGCCTATTTCTTCATTGCCAGGTTCATTAAGGCAGAGGACCGGAGATGTTTCTGATAACCCATAGCCTTCAGAAATACTGCAGCCTGTTACATCTTTCCATATTTCACTGGCATTAGAGGTTAAGGCAGTTCCACCCGAGACGGTCAATCGCAGTGCTGAAAAATCTAGCGCTTTAAATTCTTCCTGCATACAAAGACCGACGAAGAGAGTGTTGATCCCTGATATGCCGGTAAATTCGAAAGGTTTGATGGCATTAATAAAGGCGTTAAGATCCCTAGGGTTAGGAATGAGTACATTGAGATTGCCTTTGCTCGCAAACATAATCATATTCACTGTAAAGGCATAGATATGGTAGAGGGGTAATGGGCACACAAATATCTCTTGCCCTTCTCTACACCCTGTAGCAAGTCTATCCAAACATTGTTTAGCATTACTTATGACATTTCGGTGGCTTAAACAAGCACCTTTAGAAACGCCAGTTGTGCCTCCAGTGTACTGGAGCATACATAAATCATCTGGGCCAATATCTTTACGGGCTTGCAATTTAGCCTGATCAAAATCATTGAGGATTTGGCTAAAAGAGTGGCAACCCTCTGGAGCAGGCGTCGGGGAGTCGCTTAGTAAATCCGCAGCACCTGTTGAAATCACTAGCTCCAGCGCCGTATCACCCTTGATTTTTTCTAAGTTG
The DNA here is from genome assembly GCF_001635235.1 of Oleiphilus sp. HI0117. NCBI lineage: Bacteria > Pseudomonadati > Pseudomonadota > Gammaproteobacteria > Oceanospirillales > Oleiphilaceae > Oleiphilus > Oleiphilus sp. HI0117. Next base: position 1,492 of record NZ_LWGA01000885.1, read on the forward strand.
GGCAACAGGTCTTCTAGAATAATTATCGCCTTGGCACCTGAATCTGAGAATTGATGCTGCATTTCTCTAGGCGTGTAAAGAGGGTTTGTGTTTACCACGACTAAACCAGCACGCAACGCGGCGTAAGCAGCAATTGGGTACTGGCTTAGATTTGGCAGCTGTATCACTATCCGGTCACCCTGATTTAGGTTCTCTTGCTGCTGTAAGAAACAGGCCAAAGCCTTAGATTTAGCATCGATTTCAGCAAAGGATAATGTTTGCCCGAGACATGAATAAGCTGGTTTTTCTGCGTATTTTTGAAGAAAGCCCTCTAAAAAGTCGGCTAGGTTGTTGCGTGAGAGTGTTGTGTTTATCTGTGTCATCGGTAACCCCAAAGGTGTTTATTATTATGAATCTAGATTAGGTGGGCCTAGCAGCTCTTTATCTGCCTTACCTAGAAATAGTTTCATCGATAATTTCTGAATAATGGTTCCGTAGGGAGGATAGAATAAACCAATCGGAAAGAATCGATGTCGTTGAAAAGTCGATCGGGCATGGGATAGCTCACGAAACCCTTCTTCGCCATGGTAACTGCCCATACCTGAATTACCCACGCCACCAAAAGGCATGTCGTGATTGAATGCATGCCAGCCCCAATCATTAATGCTTACTCCACCAGACAGCGTGTTTTTCATAATTGTGTCTCGTATGGATTTATCATGGCCGAATAAATAGAGTGCTAGAGGGCGTTCCCGGTCGTTTATAAAGTCAATTACTTCGTTGATATTATCGTAGGGAATCACAGGCAAAATTGGACCGAATATTTCTTCTTGCATCAAATTCATATTGAGATCAGGGTTCTTTACAATATGAAGCGGGTACTGCCGCCCCTTGCCAATAGAACCGCAAACGGTTATGTCTGCCCGATGCGCTTTCGCGTCGTCAATTAGGCGCCTGAAACGTTCGTCTGCGCGGTCGTCTACCAATGAGGTGTAATGTTCACTACCGGAAGTCGAGGGATGCATTTTTATAAACTGTTTCTTTACGGCCTCAACAAACTCATCAATATTATTTCTAGGTACTAACGCATAGTCAGGTGCTAAACAGACTTGACCGCTATTCATGGCCTTACCATGCGCAATTCGCTTAGCGGCATCATTCAGGTTGGCGCCTTCACACACAACTGCCGGCGATTTTCCACCGAGTTCTAAAGTGACAGGTACCAGATTTTTAGCCGCGTTACTCATGATAATACGCCCGGTTTTAGGCGAGCCTGTAAACACCAAATGATCGAAAGGCTGCTCTGAAATTTTCATCGCATCCGGGTGGTCACCAGGCAACACATCCACCAAGTCTTCAGGAAAAATTTCGCTAAGCATTTCTTGCAGTAATGCGGCTGAGTTAGGGCAATTCTCCGGCATTTTGATCATCGCTCTGTTGCCCGCTGCCAAAGCTGCAATAAGAGGCCCTAACGCTAGGTATAAGGGAAAGTTCCATGGGCAGATGATTCCGACAACACCTTTGGGGTGGTAATGTACTTTGGCTTTATTACTTGTGAAGAGTAACTCCGTGGATCTACGACTAGGCTTCATCCACTTTTTGAGTTTGTGAACTGCATGATTGATTTCTAAAACGGGCCCGAGCACATCAATAAGTTTAGATTCAGCTGGTGCGCGCCAGCCAAAGTCTTTGGCTGCTGCAGCGGTAATGGCATCTTGGTAACGCTGAATTTGGCTACGAAGATTTAGAAGATTTTTTTTCCTCTCATTGAAGGAAGGGTAAGGATTAGCTCGAGCCGCTGACTTAAGCATAGTTAATCGTTCTTCAATAGATGTATCGTGAGTAGAAATTTTCGCCGCGCAGTTCATTTGTTTGCCTCTATTTTTATCGATTTAAACGTGCTTATGTTGTGTACTATTTGAATGTTTAATGTTCAAAAGTTGTGTATTTTATTACGTAATAGACTTATTGCTCACAAAAGTGATTTGTACTCATCATTTAGTTGAGCATGGTTGATGGTGACAATATTAGGTCGGATGCCTTTTCAGCAATCGCTATTACAGGTGCATTGGTATTGCCGCTTATTAAAGTGGGCATGATCGATGCGTCGACTACTCGTAGCTTTGAGATGCCATGAACACGCAACTGGTCGTCAACGACAGACATATCGTCATTACCCATTTTGCAGGTACCCACGGGGTGATAAACCAGACCTAAACGATCTTTGCACGCTTGCAGAATGTCTGCATCGGAGGTGATATCAGCTCCTGGGTGAACTTCGTCGCCACGATGATCATCAAAAGC
>NZ_LWGA01000886.1:0-6800 GCF_001635235.1 Oleiphilus sp. HI0117
TTGCGGCGATGCTGCATGATGTGGGAAAGATTAATATACCCATCGAGGTGCTGAATAAAGAAGGATCCTTAAATTCCGAGGAATATGAACTCGTCAAGGAACATGCGACACATGGTCGCAAGCTGCTGATGTCTAAATCAGACGTGCCTCCGGTCGCGGTTGATGTTGCGTATTGTCATCATGAACATCTCAATGGTAAGGGTTACCCAAGGGGGGTGACTGCTGAAAAGATTCCTTTCTTCGCTAAAATTGTTAGCGTGGTGGATGCTTTCGATGCCATTACCAGTGACCGGGTTTATAGTGATGCACGTTCGACATTGGAAGGTTTGCGTATTCTTTACGATTGTCGTGGCCAGCAGTTTGATGAGGAAATTGTTCGAGCTTTTATTCGCTTAGTAGGAATTTATCCACCGGGGCATATTGTTGAGCTGACCAATGGCGAAGTTGGTATTATCCTATCGTGCCAAAGAAACAATAAGCTTCGCCCCAAACTGATTATTGTCAGGAATACTGAGAAGAAAAGCTGTGCTGAACGGATTGTTGATCTAAGTAATGAGCAAAAAGATCAGCATGGTAAGCCGCTTCGAGTTAAAGAAATATATACAGACGGGGCCTTTGGCGTTCAGCTTAAGGAATACAAGGCCAAAGGCTTAAACTTTGGCCTTGCAGTACAGTAATAAACCTTAAAGCCTGGTACTGAACTTTGAAGGAATGACGAAAGCGCTAACAGTCTTGCGGCAGTCTTAGAAGTTTGTTTTGCGCCCTTAGACGCTTTCTCGGCCATGTTGTGAACCCTTTTACTGCGTTGTGATTGATTTCTTCTGCTACAGCTCATTGCTCCTTTGCAGCACTTAAACCAACTATAAATACATTAAGCGTTTGGGGCTCAGTAAACCAATCATTGAAGATTTATGTTTTACCCTTGAAAGAGCTGCTAAACTTAAGTGAGTTGTGCACCTCACCGAATATTTACTTTTAATACTGAGCCTGAAAAATGAGATCTATTTTAATTGTTGAAGACTCTTCTACCGTTCGTGAAATGGTTACCTTTGTTTTAAAGGATGAACGTTTGAAAATAGTCGAAGCTGAGGATGGCTTGGAAGCGCTCGACTTGGCGAAAAAGCAGAACTTTGACCTAGTGATCACAGACCACAATATGCCTAATATGAAGGGAATTGATTTAGCCATTGCATTGAGGAATATGGAGTCTTACAAAGAAACGCCTATTTTGATGCTAACAACTGAGTCAGACCCTAGGCTGAAAAAAGTAGGTAAAGATACCGGTATAACTGGTTGGATTCTAAAGCCCTTGAGTCCTCAGCGCTTCAAACCAGCCATAGAAAAGCTGTTGGATATTGCCTAAGTCTTAGCAATTCTTGCCATTATGATCGATGATGCTCTTCTCACCCTGGCTTTGTCACCTATTCTCGTTCCGCAGGGAATCTATACTAAAAAAGTGACGCCTAAACTTCCTGAGCCTGAAGGTAGCCGTGAAGGTATTTTAGGTAACGGGGAGCCTTTGCGCATCTTAATTCTAGGTGACTCAGCTGCTGCAGGTGTTGGCGTTGATAGTCAGAACGATGCGCTTTTAGGGCAGCTGGTGTCGAAACTGTCGCAGTACCGCGCTATCGAGTGGCGCCTTTTAGCCGAAACAGGCTTGAAGACATCTGAGATGCTAGAGCGCCTACATGCGCTTGAGGCTTTTAAAACCGATGTTGTCATTACTTCCTTAGGTGTCAATGATATAACCGGCGGGACACGACTGAAACACTGGCTAGAGCAGCAAAGAGAGTTAAAACTGCTGCTTCAAGACAAGTTTCAAGCGCGTCATATCTTCTTGAGCAGTGTACCTCCCATGCATGAATTTCCGGCTCTACCTCAGCCACTTCGCTGGTTTTTGGGGCGTCGTTCTCGTGCAATGAATAGTGCTTTGAACGAACAGGCAGCACTAGATGAGGCTTTAGCTTTTGTTAGTGTTCAGTTTCCTATGCAAAAAGAGTTCTTTGCCAGTGATGGCTTCCATCCCAGTGCGCAGGCTTACCGCTTATGGTCAGAAGCTTTACTTGAGCACTTTAAAGAGCGTTGTTTATTGCCCCAGCGTTGAAGGTATCGTCGAGCAGCATTCCAGGCTGATCATCGCTTTTTTGCGTTCTGCTCCCCAGCGATATTGATTAATCTCCCCCGTACTTCTAATGACCCGGTGACAGGGAATCAAATAGGCAATATTGTTCTTCGCAATGGCTGAAGCGACGGCTCTGGTAGTATTTGGTTGATTGATTTGCTCAGCAACCTGTTGATAAGAGCGCAACTCGCCTTCAGGAATCTTCAGTAAGGCCTCCCATACCAACAGTTGGAAAGGCGTTCCTTTGCAGAGCAAGTTCAACTTGTTCTCGTTTGCTGGTCCAGAGTCGAAAATACGTTTTAGGGTAGTTAATGTGCTCGCTTGGTTTTGCTTTAGTTCAGCATGTGGCCACTCGCGCTTCATCTCAGCCAAACCTTCTGCTTGAAGCTCCAGTGAGTCAAGAAATGCCAATTTGCATAAGCCTCGTTGAGTCAGAGCTAGCAGACAATAACCGAAGGGAGAGGGGTGAAAGCCATAGTCTATTTGAACGCCTTGGCCACCACTTTTATATTCGCCAGGTGTCACGCTTTTACACTGAACCATCAGATCGTGAAGTCGGCCACTCCCGCTTAAGCCGCTGTTGTAAGCGGAATTAGAGACAGAGTGTTGCTTAAGTAAAGCTTTGGCTTTTTGCTTGGTCAGAAATTGTAAGAACTGCTTGGGTGATACCCCCGCCCATTGAGTAAACACACGCTGCAGGTGAAACTCACTCAAGCCAACATATTCGGATACCGCTCTTAAACTGGGTTGCTGACCCTGTTTAGCGTCAAGAAAAGTGATCGCTTGAGCGACTATCTGGTAATGGCGGTGCTGTTCGTCAAACCGTGTCATGGTGCCTTCCTGAAATCTCATAAACTGAAGAGCTTGGTGATAAGTCAGTATAAGAGAAGACGGCAAGGCGTTGCGACCCGATCCTTGCTCATTTTAAGGATTATGCTGGCTGTGTTTTATGTGCCAAGGCCAGAGCAGCGCTTCGGTTTTCAACGCCTAGCTTGCTGTAGATATTCTTTAAATGCCATTTGGTCGTTGATAAAGCAATACCAGACTGTTTACTAATCTCCGCGTTACTTAGGCCAGTGGATAGAAGCTCAAATATTTCGAGTTCCTTGTCGGTCAGCAGGTGAGCTGGTTGAATCAGGTCTTGGAACTTATCACCAGCTGCTACCAAGGTATGAAAAATATCGGTAAAAATGGTGGGCAGGGCCACTCTGGATTCATTAACCGCTTGCTGGAAGAGCAGTTCCAGCCCAGGAGCTTCATCAAATACACTGCGGGAAAAACAGACCAAACCATAACGGCTAATGAGGCGCTTAACCAGACTGATCGCCGCATCAGTGTTACCCTGCCTAAAGGCAATCATGGCGATATTGCAGCGTGCTATCAATACTCGTGAGGTGATATTGTTCCGGTCTAGCAACTGGGCGATATCTTCGAGCAAGTCGCTTGCTTGTTTAAAGCGACCTTTAGATATCAAAAAATATACGGCAGCCAGTGCACCTCTTTCCCGGTGCTCTTCATATTGCCCGGATTTCTGCCAAACTCCTTTATTGATGAACTCATCTAAGTGGTACTTTTCGAAAATGTGCTTACAAACTGAGAAAGAACCGCTACGAAACGCCTGGCGCATTTTTTCGTGAACTACTTGGCTATTAAAGCGCTGATAGTCACCTAAAGATAAAATACGCTCAAGTTGGTCAAGTAAGCGGCTTGCTTTGGACGATTGGTCTTTTATATGAAAAACCCGGGAGCTATATAGATAAACCGTCGCTACTTCTTCCGTTGCGCAGGAGTGGTTAACTAGTGGGATTAATTGCGTGCTCAATTCCAGTGACTTATCCAGCTGATTTTGCTCATATTCTACTACCATCATACCGGTCGCCAGGTTTGCCCATAGCGGGTTTCTGTCACCATGTTTAATAGGCAGAAACACTTCGTTCATCAGTTGAATAGCCTCGACACCCCTGCCTAAATATCGGTCACATAAAATGATGACTAAGCTGGCAAAGCTTTCGAAGAAGTGATGCTGATTCTGGTTCAGGATACTTTTACCCTCATTTGCCAGCCGAAAAGCAGAACTCAAGTTTCCGCTGCACATCAGGGCATAGGCCTCCAGTACCTTTACAAAGCCGAGGATCTCTTGAGGCGCCTCTGCAAGGTTCTTGGCATATTGCGGATCGGGAGCCAGAACTTCCGAGTCACTTTGAAAGAGTTTGAGTAGATAATGAAAGAACTGGTAATGAGCTTTTAGCGTGCCGGAGCCCGCAGTATAGCCGAGCTTAAGTCTCTCGAGGAAATATCCGGCTTGATTGAAGCGTCGGGTAAATGATAAAGCATAAAGTTGATTGATCAGTAATTCAGGGTGCTGTGTAAAGTCTTCACTTGATAAGTTACTTAGGCTGTCTGTGACTCGTTCAAGCTCTCCTTGTTTTATCCAGCCCGCGCAAGCATCTTCTAGAATCTTGAAGTAGAAGCTTTGCTCGGAAGATTGTCTAGCGTGATAGATCGCGCTGTCGAGATCCTTATGCTCAAGGAAGTATTTGGCGACAAGGAAGTGTAAGTGCTTGATATGTTCGGGGCCTTCTTCAATTTCCAGGCGTTTTAGTAAGAAGTCCTGTAGCAACGGGTGGTAACGATACCACCCAGCATTATTAGACTCTGGCGAAAGAAACAGCTCTTGCATAGTGATTTCTTCAAGACTGGCCGCCGAGTAGTCGATATTCAGTACATTTTCACAAAGATCCTGATTGAAAGATTTGCAAATAGCTGTCGATAGTACAAAGCGTTTAGCGCTAGGAGTGAGCTTATTAAGGACTTCGTGACCAAAATAATTCAGTAATTCGGGCTGACTACCGCTAAAGCTATCTAGTGCAGATTCTCCAACTTTGTCGTAGGCAAGTAGTGCTAGTTTTGTACCGACGAACCAGCCTTCTGTTTGGTCGAGCAAGGTATTGACTCTATTGGGCTGTAGGCTGGAACCGCCAATGGTTTGATTTAATGCGAGCAGGTTTGTTTCATCTAGTTTTAAATCATTGCCATCTATCAACAATACAGATTCTTGCAGCTTTAGTTTTGCAATCGAAAATTGGGGGTGTCGTCTAGATGATAAAACAAATGTGACATGCTTCGGTAATTGGCTGATTAAGCGTTCTAGCGTCTTATGAATATGACTGGCTTTTATGTGGTGAAAGTCATCAAAGACAATCGCTAATGGATGATCAATTTGTGTTAGGGCTTCAATGAAAACCTCAATGATTTGCTCGGGCTTTACTTCGGAGTCATCTTTAAAAAGGTTAAAAAATGAAGCATCCCATAGCGGCGCGATATTTTTCAGGGACTCAAATATTAACGCAAATAATGCGTTGCCCTCATTAAGCTTTGGGGAGGTCTGGAATTGCAAGGTCTGACATTCAGTATGAATGGATTTTTGCCGAGTTACCCATTGATCCAGCAAAACACTCTTTCCGGAACCGGGTGGTGCCACCATGAGAACAAGAGGGTAGCCTAGCCCCTTATCCAATAGTGCTATTAGATCATCTCGCTTGATATGAGTATTCATAGTGCCACCGCTCGTCCTGATTCCTTGTTATTGTTCTGACTCTATATGGCATACATGCGTCTACTAATTAAGACTGCATTATGTCCTTTTCGATCTCAATAGCGCTTTTAAATATTGTGAAATACCACTATTCAAAGTGTGAAATAGGCCATGTTTTATGACTTTTGCTGTAATTGTCGGTAATTTATCTATTAACGTTTGAACTCAGGCTGAAACAGGCTTAAGAGATCGAGTGTACCTTGATTTTTGTATCTCCCCATCCTTTAGGAGGGTGTTAAAGTTTTAACACTATCCTTACCCTGCCGGTTACTTGACAAAAGTTGTCCTCTTTTCCTCAAGCAGGGGTCGAGCGTATCCCCCAATATGCACCTGCTTAGGGAAAGGGTTTTTTGTCAAAGAAAACAAAAATAATGGACGGAGAGACGACACATGATTATTAACTCGGTATGGGTAACCTGGCCGGCCCTGGTCAAATACGGCACACTCGGTGTAGCAGGCGCTGCACTAATAATTGGCTTGGAACGAGGTGAGCTGCTCGAGAACAATATGATCTCGACAGAAGACTTTGAACTAGCAAACGAAGGTATTGTCTGTGATGAGCGAAGCCACACCGCTCGAACAGAAGATGGTACCTGTAATATTCTGGAGAACCCGTCAGAAGGTTCTGTCCATATGCGCTTTGGACGAAACGTCGAGCTTCAAGCCGCCTTTGGTGAAACGGAAGACGGTACCTTGTTGAGCCCTAACCCGCGTGAAGTCAGTAACTCGCTGATGAAGCGTGAGCAATTTAAGCCCGCCACCAGCGTTAACTTTATTGCGGCGTCATGGATTCAATTCATGGTTCACGATTGGGTGAGCCACGGCCCTAATGCGACCGATAACGATATCGAAGTGCCTCTACCATCAGGTGACCCTTTAGGTACGGGTGTTATGTCTGTACAACGTACAACTGCTGATCCGGATCGTAGCGTTGAAGACGATGCTTACTTGCCAGCGACTTACCGTAACCACAATACTCACTGGTGGGATGGCTCACAGCTTTACGGCAGCAACAAAGAAACCAATGATTCTGTTCGTTCATTTGAAGATGGTAAGCTCGCTATTGAAAGTGATGGTACTTTG
>NZ_LWGA01000887.1:0-3164 GCF_001635235.1 Oleiphilus sp. HI0117
TGAAAGAGAACTACTAGACAGAGGCGTTGCAAAAGTCGAGTTTATTGGCCTGCCATCTCAAGAGATAGCCATTCAGGTTGATAGCAAACAGATCAGCGCATTAAAAATGTCACTTCCCCAACTCGGCCAGCAAATACTCAATGCCAGTCAGGATATCCCAGCAGGTACCAGCGGAAAAAGTGAAGCAGCCAAAGAACTTAGAAGCATTGAACAGCGAAGAAGTGAAAGTGGCTTTGAACAGCTAGCCATACTAAGCGGAAGTTCTGCCGAACCCATTAAGCTCGAAGACATCGCGGTGGTGCAACAACGTAATAAAGACAATCAAATAGAGGTCTTTTATCAAAACAGGCCTGCTGTTTTGTTACGAGTTCTTCGCACCCAGTCTTCCGACACTTTGAAAGCAGCTGAGACTCTTAATAACTGGTTGGCTGACACAAAGCCCCTACTCCCTCAAACTGTTCAGTTACACGCTTATAATGAAGCCTACGTACTAATTGAGGACCGTATTAACCTGCTAATCAAAAACGGCCTAGGCGGCTTGATTCTAGTGGTCAGCATCCTATTCATATTCCTCAATGGTCGTGTGGCCTTTTGGGTTGCTGTCGGTATCCCAATATCATTTATGGGCACACTTGCAATACTCTACCTCGTTGGCGGCAGTATCAACATGGTCAGCATGTTCGCGCTAATCATGGCGCTGGGCATCATTGTCGATGATGCAATTGTTGTAGGCGAAGATGCCCTCACTCACTATAGCAAAGGTGAAAACCCTCTACGTGCTGCTGAAGGCGGTGCTCGCAGGATGTTCGTGCCAGTCTTATCTTCTTCGTTGACAACCGTTTCTGCCTTCCTGCCATTGATGCTCATTAGCGGCATTATCGGCAACATTCTGTTCGACATTCCACTAGTAATTATCTGTGTCATTATCGCCTCTGTAATTGAGTGCTTTCTCGTCTTACCAGGTCATTTAAATCATTCCTTTAAGCGCTCCTTTAAAGCCAATGCAGCGGGTTCATATCGGGAAAAAATCGATCAAGGTTTTAATCGCTTTCGGGATAATTTCTTCCGCCCTTTATCCGAAAAATCGATCGAGAATCGAGGCGTTATTCTTTGTCTATCCGTCGCGATCCTGGCTGTCAGTATCACTCTGATTGCCTCGGGCCGGGTCAAGTCAGACTTCTTCCCCCAACCTGAAAGCCATATATTACTTGGCAACGTTAAGTTTGCTTCAGGAACACCGCCTGAAAAAGTACGCGAGTTCGGCCTTAACATGGAGCAAGCCTTGCAACAAGCCGATGCAAAATTCGCCAAGGAACAACGCATGGGCGATGCTGATAGCCTGGTCGTTCATAGTGTTCTTAGGATTAACCAGGCCAGCTTCGATGGTGGCCAGAACTACTCCACGGGTGAACAATATGCTTCCGTTCACGTAGAACTTTTAACACCAGACGCTCGCGATATAAGAAACCCCGAATTTATTGAAGCCTGGAACGATTTCATCGACCAACCCGATGGCGTAGAGCAGCTGAGCATATCTAGCCCACGAGGTGGTCCACCGGGTAAAGACGTCGATATATTCCTCACTGGGCAAGCGACTTCGGTACTCAAACAAGCGGGTGAGGACCTGGCGACCAAGCTAAAAACCTATGTCGGCGTGCGTGATATCCAAGACGACCTACCCTTTGGTAAAAACCAATTTATCTACTCACTTACGCCTCTGGGAGAAGCGCTTGGCTTCACCGTCTCGGATGTTGGCAGACAATTACGAGCGGCCTTCGACGGCCAGCTTTTACAAGTATTCTATGACGAGAATGAAGAGATCGAGGTTCGGATTATTCTTCCCGATGAAGAGCGCAACTACTCTCGTATTCTCGACAACTTCCCTCTCGTTACACCCTCTGGTGATATTGCTCAGCTAAGCAATGTCGTCACCTTGACCCATAGAAAAGGCTTAGAACTGGTTAGGCATACTGAAGGTAAGCTTGGTCTGCACGTCACCGCCAGCGTTAACCCCGACTTAAATAATGCCAACCAGATAATCGCCGAGCTACAAGAAGAGTTTTTACCTAACCTGTCCATCGAGTACGGTATTAAAATAGACTTGAAAGGCAGGGCTGAAGAACAAGCCCAGACCGGCAAAGATATGATGCTAGGCGCAGCCATAGGCTTTACCTTAATCTATATTATCCTGGCGTGGGTATTTGGTTCCTACTCTTGGCCTGTCGCAGTATTGCTTGCGATCCCTCTTGGAATATCGGGTGCGATACTGGGTCACTGGCTGCTAGGCATTGACCTAACCATGCTCTCTTGGTTTGGCTTTTTTGGCCTATCAGGCATCGTTATCAATGATGCGATAATATTGGTCACCTTCTATCGAGAGTTACGAGAACAAGGCCAGCCCGCCAAACAGGCTATTGTCGATGCTTCATGCCTGCGACTCAGAGCGGTTATGCTGACCTCTTTGACGACTGTTGCGGGGCTATTACCACTGCTGTTCGAAACATCACTGCAAGCTCAGTTCCTGATCCCTATGGCTGTCAGTATTTCATTTGGCCTGGCATATGCAACGATTCTTATCTTGTTTGTTATTCCAGCTTTAATTTCGCTTATTGAAGAGTTTAAAGAGCGGAAAGCTAAGGCCTAAGAAATATAATAAACCAACAAAAAAGGGGCGCCAGAAAACTGGAGCCCCTTTTTTAATGCTTTGAGCTTACAAGCTATTCAACAGCGCTTCACAGCTTGCATCATCCGTTGGGCGTTCATTAACGCTCTGTTCTATATCAATCAGACCATTTGGACTTGACCAACTTGCGGTTTCCCCTGCATAGCTCATGCTATAAAGGTTTTCACCATCAGCTTCACCTCGACTGATCAAAGTCAGATCAAACGAACCAGCAACCGTTAACACCAATCGACGATCATCAATGGTAAACCAAGTAGCCAAATCAATCAGCGTACCCGAAGTTTCGTAGATATCGTCTTCATCATTATCGTTGCTGGTATCATTGTAGGCTAGACACAGGTCTACAGTACCTGCCTGGCCGCTTTCATCGGCGTCAAACAAGAACAAAGCCTTTCCAGAGATACCTTCTTCGCCATCACTATAATCGATAAATAACTCTCGACCATCCAGCGCCTCATAAGTATCACCACCTGTGCCAATT
>NZ_LWGA01000888.1:0-16720 GCF_001635235.1 Oleiphilus sp. HI0117
CCTGAAGGAATGCATAAGGAACACCTCAATGCCGGTTTCATGGCCACAAACTTCAAACAAATATTCGGCAAGTTTAAGGGGCACTTAATCACCGCTGAAGGCAAACGCTACGAGATTGAATCTCAATATGGTTTTGTCGAAGATCAGTACTCTAAGTGGTAAACGTCCATACTAGACAATTTAATTACGACACATCAACAGCAAAAATAGACTTTTGATTTGACGCCTCTAGACATTAAGGGTACAACTGTAAGCTATATTACAGGAGTCTATTATGACTAAGCGCCAAGCAAACAAAACCAAGCACGACACAGCAAATGATAAAAGTGAGCTCCCCTCACTCTCAAAACAGCTATTAGAGCTACATTTAAAGCACGAACTTGAGTGCTTTAACTCCGATCGTTTTATTGAGCTATGCGATTCAGAGACTGAGTTTTTACTGAAAGCTGTAGGAGAAATCCATCTAAATAAGTTTGTCAGCGCTAAACAAATCAAACAAGTTATATACGAAAACGTCGTTAGCTCAAGTATTCCAGGTGCCATCGCCGAAGTTGCGGGTGAGGCAGCCGACACTCTATTTACATCAAAAAAACATCAAGAAACCTTACTGAACCAAATCATCAGCAAAAAAGACTTTGAAGAATTCATAGACAAAGCTTTAGAGCTAAAGGAGCAGCGAAACAAAGGCATAGACAAAGTAATTGAGCTACCGATATATGCCGAATTAATATCAGGCATTCTTTACCAAGCTATCCTTCGCTATATTTATGAAAGCAACCTAATCAGCAAGAACATTCCGGGCGTGTCCTCAATGCTCAAGATGGGAAGAAATGTAGTCAGCAAAGCTGCGCCAAAAATTGGCTCCGGAGTAGAGGAGAGCGTAAAAAGTTTTATTATCGACAGCCTCGACTTTATCCTGGACGAAAGCAAGAAGTTTCTAGAAGGCTCAGTAAGCGATGAGCAATTGCGCGACTCTGCAATGGAGCTATGGGAAGCGATTGAAAATAAACCCATGTCTGAATTTCAACAAGGTATGGACAGTTTAGATCTATCTGAATTTATCGCCTTAGGCTATGACTTCTGGCTTAAGTTTAGAAAAACAGATTATTTCATCAGCAGTTATGAAACCATCGTAGACTACTTCTTTAAGCGCTACGGCAGAAAAAACCTCGACGTCTTGCTCGAGGAATTTGATGTCTCAAAAGATAGAATTATTGCGCCCATAAAAATATTCGCACCCAAGGCTTTAGAAGCATTTAAAGAAAACGGCATTCTAGAGGAGCTTCTGAGACGCCATTTAGAAGATTTCTATAACTCTCAAACCGTCATAGATTTACTAGATTAGCCTATAAAATATTAAGGCGGGAAATTCCCGCCTTAATAGGTAGAAATAAGAAGCTCTACCCTACAACTTTTTTCTGTTGCTTAGATGCCTGACTAACTTATAGAAGAGAGGCGTTAAGAGTAAGCCAAAAACGGTAACCCCAATCATACCTGCAAATACAGCAACACCCATGGCCTCACGCATTTCTGCACCCGCTCCTGAACCCCACACCAAGGGCACCACCCCCATAATAAAAGCAAGCGAAGTCATTAAAATGGGGCGTAAACGCAAGCGGCTGGCTTCAAGCGTCGCCTCAAGCAACCCCATGCCACTATCTTCTTTCTCTTTGGCAAACTCAACGATAAGAATGGCGTTCTTCGCAGCCAGCCCAACCAGCACAATAAAACCTATTTGCGTGAAGATATTGTTAGTCAAACCCCACAAAATAATACCCGTCATCGCTGACAACAAAACCATTGGCACAATCAAGATAATCGCCAGTGGCAACGACCATGACTCATACTGCGCGGCCAACACTAGGAAGACCAGTAAAACAACCAAGGGGAAAATATAGATAGCCGTATTACCCGCTAGAATCTGCTGATACTTCAGATCTGTCCATTCATAAGCCATCCCATTTGGTAAAGAGCGGTCGAGAATAGCTGTGATGGCTGCTTCTGCTTGACCAGAACTATAACCGGGCTTGGCTTGTCCATTTAGGTCAGCCGCCGGATAGCCGTTGTACTTAGAAACGCGGTTTGGACCAGCGCCGTGCTGCACCGTTACAAACGAAGCAAGCGGCACCATTGATCCCTCACGGTTGCGCACTTTTAGCTTTTCCAGCTGCGTTTCATCTACTCTAAAGGCTTCATCGGCCTGCACATTGACCTGATAAGTGCGACCAAATAAATTGACATCATTGACATATACCGAGCCCATATAGGCTTGCAAGGTATCAAAAATATCTGATATCGCTACACCATGAACTTTAGCCTTCTCTCTATCAACGTTAATTTCTATTTGCGGTACATTAACCTGAAAGAAAGAGAAAACCTGTGTTAACTCTGGCGTTTGCCAGGCTTGGCCTACAACCTTTTGTGTTTCCTGAAACAAGCGTTCATAGCCCAGGTTTGCCCTATCCTCAATCTGCAGTTTAAAGCCACCAGTAGTGCCTAAACCGATAACGGGAGGCGGAGGAAAAATAACCGTAAAGGCTTCATCTATTCCCATAAACTGCCCCCATAAGGCACCAGCAATCGCGTCAGCACTCATATCAGGTGCTTGGCGTTCGTCAAAATGCTTTAGGGTGACAAAGACAACCCCCTCATTCGAGGATACCGTGAAGCCGTTAGGTGATAACCCGGGAAAAGCGACTGATGATTCTACTCCCGGATGCTCCAGGGCGATCGCTGACATTTTCTTAATCACCGCTTCAGTGCGATCCAAGCTTGATGCATCAGGTAACTGTGCAAAGGCAATCAAGTACATTTTGTCTTGAGCAGGAACAAACCCGGTGGGAGTTGTCTTAAATTGGTGCGAGGTTAATACCATCAAGCCTGCGTAAATCAAAACAACAATCACAGAAAGCCGGATTATGACTTTCAGTAAGGAGGTGTAACCTTCAGTCAAGGCACTAAAAAATTTATTAAACGGGCCAAAAATAATCTTACCAAACAAGGCGTCAATGATACGGCTCAGTCGGTCTTTCTTTGCATCATGGGGCTTTAATAACACCGCGGCCAAAGCCGGGCTAAGAGTTAGCGAATTGAAAGTCGATATAATTGTTGAAATAGCGATGGTTAGGGCAAATTGCTTGTAAAACTGCCCAGTCAAACCAGAGATGAAGGCTGTTGGAATAAATACAGCACTTAATACCAAGGAGGTAGCAATAATCGGCCCGGTCACCTCTCGCATAGCTTGCTTCGTGGCTTCAATAGAACTCTTTCCTAAAGCAATATTTCGCTCTACGTTTTCAACCACAACAATCGCATCATCTACTACGATACCGATAGCCAAGACTAATCCAAAAAGCGTTAGTGCATTTAAAGAAAAGCCAAACATGGCCATCACTGCAAATGTCCCAACTAAAGAAACAGGTACTGCAACTAAAGGAATAATTGATGCTCGCCATGTCTGCAAGAACAGTAAGACCACAATCACAACAAGCACCATGGCTTCAAGCAAAGTCATCACAACCGCTTCGATAGAACCTCGCACGAAAATGGTAGGATCATAGACGATGTTGTAATCAACACCCGCAGGGAAAGTCTTCTTCAATTCTTCCATACGCGCACGAACATCGTCTGAGATCTGGATCGCATTTGAGCCAGGGCGTTGAAAAATTGCAATGGCTGCGGCCTGCTTGTTATTTAGCAAGGATCTTAGCGCATAGGAATTTGAACCTAATTCAACTCGCGCGACATCTTTTAAGCGCGTGATGGCTCCGTTATCGCCAACACGCAGTACAACATCCTCAAATTCTTCTAAAGTCTCTAAACGACCTTTTACCTTTATCAACAGCTGAAACGGTGCTGCTTCCGCTCCGGGCGGCGCGCCAATTGTCCCTGCCGCGGCCTGACGGTTTTGTTCCCGTATGGCATTGATCACATCGCTGGTGGTCATACCCATCGCAGATACCTGCTCAGGATTCAGCCAGATACGCACAGAGTAATCCCCTGCACCAAATACTTGAGCATTTCCAACACCTTCTAGGCGAGCAAGTTCATCGCGCACTTTCAAGTTAGCAAAGTTAGACAGGTACAACATGTCATAGCTATCGTCAGGTGATAACAGATGCACGACCATCGTTAAGTCAGGTGAAGATTTGGTTGTGGTCACCCCCAAACGTTGAACGTCTTGCGGCAGCCTGGGAATCGCTCGCGAAACACGGTTTTGGACTTGTACCTGCGCATCATCGACATCAGTACCCAGCTCAAAGGTAACAGTAATTGCCAAGCTACCATCTGAGGTTGCTTGTGAGGACATATAAAGCATGCCTTCAACACCATTAATCGCCTGTTCCAATGGCGTAGCAACAGAGTCCGCCATCACTTCGGGGTTTGCGCCAGGATAGCTAGCATTAACCACAACGGTTGGCGGAACAACCTCTGGGTATTCTGTTATCGGCAATTGAAAGACGGCGATCAAGCCAGCTAGGAAGATCATCATCGAGAGCACGCCAGCAAAGATCGGGCGGCTAATAAAATATTGTGAAATACTCATTTTGGCTTGCCGCTCCTAGCCTTGGCTATTGTTAGTGGCTGGCGCCATATCTGCATCACTAGGTGATACCGGCATTCCAGGGAAAACATTTGGCAAGCCCTGCCCCTTGATAACAATCTTTTCACCAGCTTCCAGGCCACTCTTAATCGCCCTCAAACCCTTGAATTTAGGACCCAACTGAACAGGGCGATATTCCAAGATGTTGTTTTCTCCTAAAACCAATACATATTTATGACTAAGGTCTGTCACGACAGCTTTCTCATCAACAAGAATTCCTGGATAGCTCGCACCTATCTGCATATTAATCCGCGCAAACATCCCTGGCGTGAACTTACCATCTTCATTGCTAAATACTGCACGCAGTCGTATTGTACCCGTACTGATATCAACCTGATTATCAACAAAATCGATCACTCCCTGATGCGGATANGTAGTTTCACCCGCCAACCCCATAAATACAGGAATATTCATTTCATCCAAACGCTTGCCTTCTCCTAAGCTACGCAAACGAGCAAAGGTTTTTTCGTCAACATCAAAATATGCATGTGTTTTATCAGTAGAAACCAAGGTAGTCAGCACTGTGCTACCTGCAATGACCGAGCTCCCTTTTTTCACACGGGCATTAGAAACCTGGCCATCAAACTCAGCTTTTACGGTGGTGATTGCATCGAGGACTTTAGTTCGTTTCAAGTCTGCCTTCGCACTTTCTACTGCGGCAATAGCTTGAGTTAAGCGGGTGCGACTGTTATCGAGCTGCTCTTGAGAAATCGCGCTTTTCTTACGTAAACTTTCTGCTCGTTTTAAATCACGTTTAGATAATTCTATTTCCGCTACATTGCGTTTAACTTCCGCTTCCAGGCGCTGAACTTCTGCACGCACCGTTCGATAATCTACCTGAAATAGCAAGTCACCCTTCTTGACATAAGCTCCATCTTCAAAGCCTACCGATAGTATGTAACCAGAAGTGCGCGGCATGACGACAATACTGTCTGAAGCTTCTAGACGACCTGTATACTCCTTCCAGTCACTAACCTCGCCCTGTATTACCTCTGCAACGGTCACAGGAGGTGGCGGCATTGCGGCCATTGCTGCTTCAGGGTTTTCTTGATCTTTACCATTTTCACTACAAGCAACAACTGTTAAGCAAGTGACTATAACGACAAATAACCTGCTGATACCAAACCTTAAATTAAACGTACTCATTCGTTCTTCCATTACTTGTGTATTAATGTATTTGTTATAGAAACGGAGATACTACCAACTTCACCCAACGAATCCAGTACAGTGCTAGAATATGGCCTTTCAGAAAACTGATTTCTTTTTATAGAACAATCGTTATGCAAATGCCCGATACACAAGCTACTGAGCAATTATCCATTATCTTCCAAGATAAGTTCCTAATTGCTATACAAAAACCTGCAGGTTTACTGGTACACAAAAGTCCCATCGACAAGCATGAAACTAGCTATGCTATGAAAATATTGCGAAACCAGATTGATCAGTGGGTCTATCCGGTACACCGTTTGGATAAACCGACATCAGGGCTACTCCTATTTGCTCTGCATTCCGAGATCGCCTCTCAGCTTAGCTCAGATTTTGAAAACCGCTTGGTCAATAAGACATATCAAGCAATCGTTCGCGGGTATACTCCCACCAATGGAGAGATCAATCACCCTCTAAAAGAAATCGCAGTTTTCAAACACATGCAAAAACAACTTCAAAAAAAAGACCCTAAAGAAGCTGTCACACATTATGAACGAATGTGCAGTTTTGAGCTGCCATTCTCAGATGGGCGCTTCCCCAGTTCACGATACAGCCACATCCAACTGAAGCCCACAACCGGCAGAAAGCATCAAATTCGGCGCCACCTAAAACACATCAGCCACCCAATTATCGGTGATGTAAAATATGGGAAAGGTGAGCACAACCGTCTATTCAAAGAAAATTTTGATAGTCATCGTTTATTATTGGCAGCGACCAAACTTACGTTCAATCACCCAGTGACGGGGCAAAACGTGACATTAGAATGTCCGCTAGAAGAGAGCTTTACAAAGGCACTTACGAACTTGACACCTTACGAAGCAAAGCCTGATTAATAGTCAGGCACAAAAAAACCGATACACTTTCATGTATCGGTTTTTAGAACTTAGCTTTGCTTAAAGTGCAGCGTCCAATTCTGGAACAGCTTCAAACAAATCAGCAACCAAACCGTAATCAGCAACCTGGAAGATAGGAGCATCTTCGTCTTTGTTGATTGCAACGATTACTTTACTGCCTGACATACCTGCCAAGTGCTGGATAGCACCCGAGATACCAACAGCGATGTAAAGGTTAGGTGCAACAATCTTACCTGTTTGACCAACCTGCATATCGTTAGGTACGAAGCCAGCATCAACAGCGGCACGTGATGCACCTACAGCAGCGCCTAGCTTGTCAGCAACAGACTCAAGAATCTTGAAGTTGTCGCCATTTTGCATACCACGGCCACCAGAAATCACGATGTCAGCAGCAGTCAACTCTGGACGATCAGACTTAGCCATTTCTTCACCAACGAAGGTAGAGATGCCAGCATCCTGAACGTTATCAATAGCTTCAACAGCAGCAGAACCACCTTCAGCAGCAACAGGATCAAACGCAGTACCACGAACAGTGATTACTTTGATGCCGTCAGAAGACTGAACAGTAGCGATCGCATTACCTGCATAGATAGGACGAACGAAAGTATCAGCTGATTCAACTTTGATGATGTCAGAGATTTGCGCCACATCCAACAAAGCAGCTACACGTGGAAGGAAGTCCTTACCCGTAGTGCCCGCAGAAGTAACGATGTGAGAATAACCTTTACCAAGATCAGCAACTAGTAGAGATAAGTTCTCAGCTAGAGAGTGACCGTAGGCTGCATTATCTGCAACCAATACTTTAGCAACACCTTCAGCTTTAGCAGCTGCTTCAGCCGCCGCACCACAACCTTCGCCTGCAACTAGCACGTCGATGTCACCACCGATCGCTTTTGCTGCACTCAAAACGTTTAGGGTAACTGGCTTGATGCTACCGTTATCATGATCTGCAATTACTAGTATACTCATGTTAGATCACCTTCGCTTCAGTCTTAAGTTTGTCAACCAATTCAGCAACATCGGCAACTTTAATACCTGCTGAACGCGTAGCTGGCTCTTCAACCTTGGTAATCTTCAAGCTAGCAGCAACATCAACACCCAGGTCAGCTGGAGTTGTCATTTCAAGCGGCTTTTTCTTCGCTTTCATGATATTTGGAAGAGAAGCATAACGTGGCTCGTTCAAACGCAAGTCAGTTGTTACAACTGCTGGCAAGTTCAAACCAACTGTCATCAGACCACCATCAACTTCACGAGTAACATTTACTTTGTCGCCATCAACAACAACTTCAGAAGCAAACGTACCTTGAGGCATACCAGTCAATGCAGCAAGCATCTGACCAGTTTGGTTGTTATCAGAGTCGATAGACTGCTTACCAAGAATTACTAGCTGTGGCTCTTCTTTTTCAACAACAGACTTAAATAATTTTGCAGCTTGTAGAGACTGAACTTCTTCGTCAGTTTCAATCAGAATACCGCGATCCGCACCTAGCGCCAGGGCTGTACGAATTTGCTCTTGAGCAACTTTAGGACCAATAGAAACCACTACGATTTCACTTGCAACACCCTTCTCTTTCAAGCGAACCGCTTCTTCAACAGCGATTTCACAGAATGGGTTCATTGCCATTTTGATATTAGTAAGATCTACACCTGAATTATCAGGCTTAACTCGAACTTTGACGTTATAGTCAATAACTCGTTTAACAGCGACCAGAACCTTCATAGATTCCTCGTTAATTAACAATTGAATTTAGAGGTCTTATCATTCTTCAAAGTTTTACTTACCCAAGCATTCGCTAACTAATAAAAATTAACAATGACCGGTAAACCCTGAACAACGACCTAGATAGACCCAGATACAGGCGCGAAGCAAAAATATAATTTACACTACTTTAGTCCATTCGGGCTCTTAAGCGGTGTTTTATCAGCATTTAACCCTCGAAAAAACCAGCAAATACTCACTAGCCTTCCAAGATTAAATAAAATACAGCTTTCGCGAAGCGCATGATTCTGCCGATAAATCGCTTTTAGGTCAATAGTTGCACATTAAATCGCACCTATTTCAACACTCTTTTTCTATATTTTTATGCTCTAAATCAATTGCGAATACCAGGATAACAACTACCTTTTACATACATTGAATAAACAGGTAAAATTCAAACGTTTGTTTGAAACTCTCTTTGCAGCACAGGAAGCTAAAGTGGCTATATATTTAGTCAACATGCTAAAAGAGAGGTATTCATCACTACTTCCGTCACTGCCATATTGTGAATTAGCATAGTCAGA
This sequence comes from Oleiphilus sp. HI0117, assembly GCF_001635235.1. Taxonomy (NCBI): domain Bacteria; kingdom Pseudomonadati; phylum Pseudomonadota; class Gammaproteobacteria; order Oceanospirillales; family Oleiphilaceae; genus Oleiphilus; species Oleiphilus sp. HI0117. The sequence continues at coordinate 8,947 of NZ_LWGA01000888.1, forward strand.
AAGACTGGGGGTGCGAATTTCAGCGAATAACTGTATAATTCGCGCGCCGTAAAAAAGCGGAAACTAAAAACTGCGCTCTGGTCCAGCTAAACAGGCTTAACATCAGGACGCTATATAACGTATATGCACGAGGAGACCTATTGTGGAACGTGAATCGATGGAGTTTGACGTACTCATTGTCGGCGGTGGCCCCGCTGGATTATCAGCAGCCTGTCGTCTAAGACAAATCGCTGAAGAGACTGGTAATGAAATCAGCGTATGCGTTGTAGAAAAAGGATCTGAGGTTGGCGCCCACATCCTGTCTGGCGCAGTTCTAGAACCAACAGCGTTAAATGAGCTGTTCCCTAATTGGAAAGAAATGGGCGCACCATTAAATACCGCTGTAACAGGTGATGAATTTTACTTCCTGACCAATCAGGAAAAGTCGGTAAAACTTCCAAACGCTTTTATCCCTAAACCTACACACAACGATGGCAACTATATTGTTAGCCTTGGCAACGTTTGCCGCTGGTTAGGCGAGCAAGCTGAAGGACTTGGCGTAGAAGTATACCCAGGCTTTGCTGCAGCAGAAGTTTTATACCATGAAGATGGTCGTGTAAAAGGTGTTGCTACTGGCGACATGGGCATCAGCGAAGACGGCCAACAAAAAGACTCTTACATGCCAGGCATGGAGTTACACGCTAAATACACAATGTTTGCTGAAGGTTGTCGTGGACATCTTGGCAAAGAAATCATCTCTAAGTTCAACCTAGATGAAGGAAAAGATCCTCAGCATTACGGTATCGGCATCAAGGAACTTTGGGATATCGACCCAGCTAAACACCGTGAAGGTACTGTTATGCACGGCCTGGGTTGGCCACTAAGCGAGTCTTCATCCACAGGCGGCTGGTTCCTTTACCACATTGAAAACAACCAAGTAGTACTCGGTTTAATTACTGACCTTAGCTATAGCAACCCACACGTATCACCTTTTGAAGAGATGCAACGTTGTAAGCTTAACCCTGTACTAAAAGATGCCTTAGAAGGCGGCAAGCGTGTTAGTTATGGCGCTCGAGCACTGATTAAAGGCGGCATCAATGCACTTCCCAAGATGTCATTCCCTGGCGGCATGTTAATTGGCTGTGACGCAGGAACAATGAACCCGCTGAAAATCAAAGGTTCTCACACAGCAATGAAGAGTGGCATGCTGGCTGCAGAAGCTGTTGCAGAGAAGCTTGCTGGCGGTGCAGAAGGCGAAGAAGCGACCAACTTTGAAGCGAAGTTCAAGAACAGCTGGCTACACGACGAACTGTACAACACGCGTAACTTCGTTGGCGTTATGCATAAGTTTGGCACTTACCTTGGTGCGGCTTATACATTTATCGACCAAAACATCTTTGGTGGTAAACTGCCTTTCAGCTTCAGCGATAAAACTTACGACCATGCTGCACTTAAGCCAGCAGCAGAATGCAAAAAGATCGACTACCCTAAGCCGGATAACAACATCACCTTTGACCGTCTTACTTCTGTATTCCTATCGAATACAAACCACGAAGAAGATCAAATGTGCCACTTAAAGCTTAAGGATGACTCTATCCCTCTTGGCCACAACCTGACTAAGTTTGATGAGCCTGCACAGCGTTATTGCCCAGCAGGTGTATATGAGATTGTAGAAGAAGATAACGGCGATAAGCGCTTCCAAATCAACTCTCAAAACTGTGTTCACTGTAAGACCTGTGATATCAAAGACCCTGCACAAAACATTACCTGGGTCACACCAGAAGGCGGCGGCGGTCCAAACTATCCGAATATGTAGATTCATATTCAAAGAAAAAGGCAGCCTAGGCTGCCTTTTTTATTTCCTTATGGGAAAGCGCTAACTAATGCAGCGACCCACCATCTGGCTGACCATCTTGAAGCGCAAGTTCTCTTCTTGCTCGCTCCATATCCAACTCATCAACGGGGCCACTCAAGTAATAAGGTAAGGTCGTCACACGCTGACTCAATTCTATCACTTTACTTTCAACCAAACGTTCAACTACTGAGTAAATAGTTTTCTCCAGGTTATCGGGAGGCGTCGAGTACTGAGCAGACAAGTGATCAATCAACTGCTGAAGGGTATGAAAGCCATCCGCTAACGAAACAACCAAACCTAGCCAGTCATCCAAAGGCGTTGTGTTGTCTATGTTTAAAATATCTACCAGAGCAACTCGCCCCTCTTTAGATGAGAAAGGTGCAATACGATAAAAAAACTGACTATTATCCATAAGTTCATATTCCAAGTAATCTTTGACGTATATTTAAACCTAATATCCACTTAACATATATACCCAATTTGAACCTTCACCTACCACCTCAGAACCTCAGTCTTCGAACACTGGTTCCTCAAACTCTTCAAACTCTTCAAACTCTTCAAACTCTTCAAACTCTTCAAACTCTTCAAACTCATAATGGTCTTTTTCATCCCTTTCATAATCAGATTACCGGCGACTCACCGTCCAAGAAATATAATAATCGATGGTATGGCAGAGCCTCTATACAGAGACTTATGGACAAAGGCTTCATGTTGGGCGCCAGCTATTACTTCAAGCAAGCATCTTCTATAACAAGAGAGCCGATCAGAAAGCTCGGATTGAGCACAACTTGGGTACCTAATCGAAAGCGCAGTTACAGCTTGCTCTCCGGATTTGGTTTGAGCGAATCCAGCTCAGACTGATCCCTGGGTATCCAAAGTAGCTTTAAGTTCTAAATTCAGTTGAGGTCCAAACAACTGAGCTCAACAAGGCAAAAATAAAAAACCCGCATAAGCGGGCTTTTGAATATCACATTAAGTTTGGCTTATTGCCAAATAATCTTCTGCTTACTGCCATACCATCCGTCTTGAGAAGGTGCGTAAACATCTTCGATTACATTACGCTTAATTTTCATTGTCGGCGTCAGGAACTCATTTTCAATCGTCCACTGCTGATTCACAACAACCATAAATTGCAGCGCCTCATGCGGGTCAACCGAAGCATTAACCTCTTTCATTAAGGCTTCCAATTCCGGCTCAACCTGCTTACGGAAAGACTCATCACCCTGCTTAGCAAAAGTTTCATCCGAAAGCATCAACAAAGCATAAGGCTGAGGCTGTTCAGCACCAGCAACACAGACCATCTCTAAAGAATCATGACCAACAATCTTGTTTTCAATTGGCGCTGGAGCAACATACTTACCTTTACTGGTCTTAAAGATTTCCTTAATACGACCAGTAATACGCAAGCGACCCATGCTATCAATTTCACCCTTATCACCAGTCAGCAAGAAGCCATCCTCGGTAAAGGTTTCTTTGGTCTTTTCTTCGTCTTTATAGTAGCCCATCATCGTAGCAGGGCTCTTGACCTCGATCTCACCAATTTCTGAAATACGCTGTTCAACACCCGGCATCGGCTCACCTACATAACCAACCTTTGAGCGGCCTGGCAATGAGATATGAGAATATGCAAAATTCTCAGACATACCGTAACCTTCTAGCAATTCCAGACCCAGGTTACGATACCAATTAATGATATCACCTGATAACGGCGCCGAACCACTTCCAGCAAAACGGCAGTATTCCAAGCCCAGAGCAGTCAATACTTTCTTCTTGACCAAACCAGACACAATTGGAATCTTAAGCAAACGATTTAGTTTCTTAGGAGGCATCTTCTTAAAGATACCTAGTTGGAACTTGGACCACAGGCGTGGAACAGAAATAAAGACCGTTGGTTTAGCACGACGCAAGTCGTCCAGGAAGGTATCCAAAGCATCAGCAAAAAATAACTGAGCACCTATATGGATAGAGGACTGCTCAACCGCAAAACGTTCAAACACGTGCGCCAGTGGCAAGTAAGATAACATTCTATCAGTAGGCTTTATATCCAAAGCTTGTGCAACACCGCTTGCTGCAATACCTAAGGCCTCAAATGACAACATAACGCCTTTTGGCTTGCCGGTTGAACCCGATGTATAAACAATCGTCGCTAACTCGTCAGCATCCCGAACAGTATCTTCTTGTATCGGAGCATGCTCAGCAACCAGGTTATCCCAGCTTGGGTAATCTGTTTTTGGACTTAGAGGATAAGAAACACAAGGTAAATCATCTGGCACACCAGGTTTCATCATTTCCCAGTCGTCCAGTTTACCAACAAATAACAACTGCGTTTCACTGTGCTCAAGGATATACTTAACCGTTTCAGCATTTAGCGTAGGGTAAAGAGGTACACATATATGACCCGCCATCCAGATCGCCAGATCACTCATGATCCAATGCGCACAGTTCTTCGAAAGAATACCGATTCGACTTTTTGGTGGTAAATCTAAAGATTTAATATAGCTAGCCATCCTTCTGGCCTCGCCAACTGCTCGGTTCCAGGTATATTCCTGAACCACGCCGTTACCCATTGGCTGAGTTAGATAAATATCATCCGCTTTTGCTTTTTCCCAGCGATATACCTGCTCAAGAGGCAGCTTTACTTTCTTCAAAGAGGTCATGGTGATGTCTGTAGCCCTATTGTATTTAGTTTAGAAATTCCGTCTTTCAACTTAGATTTATACCCGAAGCTGATCATAATAAAAGGTGTGAACAAAAATTAAAATAAAAAACTGTAAAACACCCGAAAAACTTAGTAATTTATGGCTCCTTTATGCAGATAGCCAATACTCACAACTACTCAGTAAACACATACGGAATGATCTGATTGTTTTTTGAGGTCTCATGAAAGCCGAAGTAACAGAAAACGACTCGGAGTCACGCTCCCATTCAATCAATAATAGTCAAAGCGTGCTATTCTGCAAGCAGTGCAAGCATGGCCACATGATACCCTCATCCGAAGAGGGCGACCCAGGAGCCCATAAAAGAACTTATTTATATATATAAGTCCAAGAAGCTTTTAATTGCGTCACGCACGTCACTGCCACTATCCCCTAGTAACAAGACATTCAAAACAATAGATACCACCATCACAACCGCAAGCAGTATCGTTAACCAATTCACTCGCTGATACTTTATTACTGTCTCTTTTTGAACAATTTCCGGGGCATCTTCTCGAGGAGATTCAATGACTTTCGTCTTTTCCTCCTCCTGAAGCGGCAAAAGCTCGGACAAGACAGACTCAACGCTTTGCGGTCTCTGTTCTCGGCGACGTGACAGCATGCGACCAACTATTTGCTGAATATCAACGGGTAATTTAATGAATATCTGGGTCTTAACCAGGTTGCCATCCTTAAATGCTGGAGGAACCCCCGTTAATGCATGATAAAAAATTGCGCCAAGCGAAAAAATATCAGATAACTCGTCCTTTCGATCATCAGCATCTCCATACCAGTTACCATCTCGCTCTTTGACACGATAATGCTCATCCAAACCAAAGTCTGTCAATTTAACCTGGAAATCTGAAGTCAACAAAACATTGCTAGGACGCAAATTGCCATGGCAAACCCTATTTTGATGCGCAAACGCCAAACCTCTACAAATTTGAACCGCCGTATTCAAAAACATCTGCATTCCCATAGGTTCAATCAAGCGGTCCTGCAGACTGCCACCCGAGACATATTCCATAACAACAATGAATACACTATCGTTCTTGGATGTTCCTAGAATATTAACCAGATTCGGATGCTTCAAACTGTGAAGCATTTTTGCCTCACGATACCCCGTAAAAGTAGAGGTACGCTTCTTAATTACCAGAAGCTTGTGAGAGGACTTATCTTCATACAAATAAACCGCGCCAAATTTGTCTTCCTGCATAACATCAAGTAAGCCAAATTTTTGCTGAATAGAGGCTAAGCCTTCTCCTGCCCGATTCACTTGTTCCTCAGCAATATGCTGACCTTTCATCGCCAAAAGCAACTGAGTCCGGACCTGCTCTACAGACTGAGGACGTTCAGCAGGGTCAACAGCAAGACACTGATGAATAAGGTTTTCAAGGGCTGGAGTTATATTGGCATCAATCTGAGCCATTGGAGGCGCATTGGGTAGTGGCAAGGTACTGGTGAATAATTCATACATCACCACTCCCAGCGAATAAACGTCACTCAAAGTAGAGGTAAAGGCGATGCCTTTGTGCTGCTCAGGAGCCATATAGGCTTCTGTTCCCATGATTAAGCGCGTTTCATCAGGGTTCATATCTTTATCGGCTTCAAAAAAAGAAGCGATACCGAAATCTAAAAGACGCGCAAAGCCCTCTCTATCGATGATGACATTTGCCGGTTTGATATCTCGATGAATAACATCAAATTTATGCGCATAGGCGATTCCTTTACACATTTGAATAGCGATATCGACTTTTTGGTTAAAATCAAACTTCCGCTCAGTAATCGCGTCCGCTAAGTTTATGCCCTCAACGAATTCCATCACGAATACAGGGCGCCCCTTGCTTGTCGTTCCACGATCGATAACATGTATTATGTTGGGGTGGTTCAAACGGGCGATAATTAAGCTTTCTCGCTTAAAACGCTTTATGACTGAGGGATTATCTGAAAGCGTTGCCGACAGAACTTTAATCGCAACTGGACGATTCAGCGACAACTGCATACCACGATATACCGTGGCCATGCCTCCTTCACCAATTTTGTCTTGGTACGCGTAACGACCCTCTTTCATATTGTTCTTCCGTCCTTAGAAACTAGATAAAGAAAATCAAAAACACTATTGCGAACAAGACCAAAGCCAACATCATCGACCTACCTTTGAGATGACGCAAATAAGCTCTTTTATCAAACGCGTGGCGGTAAGTACCTTCAAGCTTAGGCGGGACGATGCTTGCAGTTTTGTTTTTAGATTTAGAGTTAAAATCCGACGCCCGAATTTGACGGACATCTTCCTGAAACTGAATTAAAGAAAAGCTCACGTTATCTGGTGCGCCTGCCTCCAACACCAAATCTAATAGTGTCTCTCCAGCCTCATCCAAAGAAGGGCTATCACAAACTGTTTGAAAGATCGTACTTTCTTCCAATGGACCAGACAAACCGTCTGTACATAAAAGCAGGATATCACCTTCGTGCAATTCGCCTAAAACCTTGGGAATTTTTTCCAGATTCATCTGTCCCATCGCTTGAGTCAGCTCATGCTGCCCAGCATGAGTCCGAGATTCACCTTCAGAAATAATACCCTGTTTAAGTAACTCATTAGCAAGATTGTGGTCTGTGGATAATTGAGACAGACCCTCACTATCTATCAAATAGGCACGACTATCCCCAACCCAGGCTAGCTCAAATTGATGCCCATGAAACAGACTAACCACAACAGTGCTAGCCATTCCCTCCAATTCTTGCTGACTTCGTGCCGCAGATATCAGTGCAGAATTTGCATCTTCAACAGACTCTCGCAGCGACTTTCCCTGACGAATCCGTCGTTCAATTGTTTGAACGACTAATTGACTCGCGACATCACCATGCGCATTTCCGCCGACGCCATCAGCAACCACCCACAGGCCCAGAGTTTCATTGGCTACAACGCTATCTTCATTTCTTTCACGAACCAAGCCCTGATGGCATACGGAGGTTGATTTCAACATGATGGGTCAGTACACACCTTATTACTTTATGGATACCACACAGCCTCCGTAGTTATCCGAAGCTTATGGCATATATTTTTTGTTTTCCTTAGCTTCAGTATAGCCAGCTCACAAAGACTAAGCACCTGAAAATACTAAATTTCTATTTCGTATATTATTTTTTCAATCAGTTACATAAATCTTAAGGGGAAAATTCGAAGAGCTGGAACTTAAGACTATACTCAACATAACGTGGAAAATTTAATACTTATCACCAGTCA
>NZ_LWGA01000889.1:0-3709 GCF_001635235.1 Oleiphilus sp. HI0117
ATGGTCTCGATCAGTATTCGAAAGTCATAAAGAAACCAAAGTTTGATAGAAACGTTTTTAAAGAGGTAGTCATATGTGTGGCATCGTAGGTGTTGTTGGAAAAAACAACGCGAATCAATCGTTGTATGATGCATTAACCGTTTTGCAACATCGCGGCCAGGACGCTGCCGGCATTGTTACCTGCCAAGATGATCGTTTCTTTTTAAGAAAGGATAATGGCCTAGTACGTGATGTTTTTCGTACACGGCATATGAAACGCCTGCAAGGCAATGTAGGTATTGGGCATGTGCGCTACCCAACTGCAGGCTCTTCTAGTTCTGCGGAAGCTCAGCCTTTTTATGTTAACTCTCCTTATGGTATTACCTTAGCGCATAACGGTAATCTGACTAATACGGCTGAGCTAGCGAGTGGGGTTCTGAAGTCGGATTTACGTCATGTAAACACTAATTCCGATTCAGAAGTACTATTGAATGTCTTTGCTCACGAGCTTCAGGAGCAAGGAAAGCTGGTACCTACGCAAGTAGAAATCTTTAACGCGGTTAAAGAAGTTCATAAGCGGTGCCGAGGCGCCTATGCAGTCATTGCCATGATCACTGGCTACGGCGTGTTGGCTTTTCGTGACCCTTACGGTATTCGTCCGGTTTGCTATGGCAAGCGTGAGACGGAGCAGGGCACCGAATATATGATTTCTTCCGAAAGCGTAGCGCTTGCTGCCCTAGGCTTTGAGCTTGTGCGCGATATAGAGCCTGGTGAAGCGATCTATATTGAGAATGATGGAACACTGCATACACAGCAATGTTCTGAAAACCCTAAACTGACACCTTGTATTTTCGAGCACGTATACTTCGCGCGCCCTGATTCTATTATAGATAAGGTCTCTGTTTACAAGGCGCGCCTGCGTATGGGTGAAACACTTGCCCAAAAAGTAAAACGACTGCGTCCTGATCACGATATCGACGTTGTCATGCCTATCCCCGATACTAGCCGTACCTCTGCAATGCAAATGGCGGTGGAGTTGGGTGTGAAGTTTCGCGAAGGCTTCATCAAGAACCGCTATATTGGTCGTACTTTTATTATGCCAGGCCAGAATCAGCGTAAGAAGTCGGTACGTCAGAAGTTGAACCCCATTGAACTAGAGTTTAAAGATAAAAACGTTATGTTGGTCGATGACTCAATTGTACGGGGTACGACATGTCGTGAAATCGTACAAATGGCTAGAGACGCTGGTGCTAAAAACGTGTACTTTGCATCTGCCGCGCCTGAGGTAAGATACCCAAATGTTTACGGTATCGATATGCCTGCTGCAACTGAGTTGATTGCACATGACCGCACGGTTGAAGATATTCAGGAAATTATTGGTGCAGACTGGCTAGTTTATCAAGACCTGGAAGATCTTATTCGTTGTGCGAAAGATGGAAACGAAGACATTGATGAGTTTGATTGCTCGGTCTTCAACGGAGTCTATCCAACGGGTGATATATGTGGTGATTACCTCGACAGGCTTGAGCAAGCACGTAATGATTCAAACAAAAAGAAGTTAAATGAAGATGACGCCACTATCGATCTTCATAACGACAATTAAGGCTGAATTAGCTCATTATTTGTCATAGAAAACTAAAAATTCGAATTAAAGGTGAGAAGAGATGGCGAATAGCCAGCCACCGAAAGGTAATATTCCCGTTCCAAATTTGGACGGTGTTGGTTTAGAGACGCTTGCAGTACGAGCTGGGCAAATTAGAAGTCCTGAGCTTGAACACAGCGAAGCGATTTTTCCGACCTCAAGCTTTGTGTTTAATTCAGCGCAAGAAGCTGCTGCACGATTTGCAGGCGAAGAGCCTGGGAACATCTATGCGCGTTTCACCAATCCAACGGTTGCGATGTTTGAGGCGCGCTTAGCTGCCTTAGAAGGAGGCGAGCGTGGTGTTGCTGCAGCATCGGGTATGGCTGCTATTATGTCTGTTTGCTACGCTCTGTTAGAGCAGGGTGATCATGTCATTTGTTCGCGCAGTGTTTTTGGCACGACGACAGTTCTGCTAGAAAAGTTTGTAAAGAAGTTTGGTGTTGAGATTAGCTTTGTTGATCTGACTGATTACGAGCAATGGCAGACCAGCATCAAGGACAATACTAGGTTTCTATTCCTTGAATCGCCGTCGAACCCACTGTGTGAAGTAGTTGATATCGCAAGACTGGCAGAACTGGCGAGACAAGGGCGTCATTCGAAAGGCTGCTTGCTTGTTGTTGATAACTGCATGTGTACACCTATCTTGCAGCAGCCTTTGAAGCTTGGTGCTGATATCGTAGTGCATTCAGCGACTAAATACATTGACGGCCAAGGACGTTGTTTGGGTGGCGCGGTTGTCGGCTCAAATGCAATTATCGAAGAGGTTCATGGTTTTATCCGTTCTGGCGGTGCTGCCTTGAGCCCCTTTAATGCCTGGGTGATGCTGAAGGGCTTAGAAACCCTGAGTATACGTATGAAAGCTCACGGTGATGGGGCTATGAAAATCGCTCAGTGGTTGTCAGAACAAGCTGAAGTTGACCAAGTGTTTTACTCTGGCTTAGCAAGTCATCCTCAGGCAGACCTGGTTGCATCCCAACAAACAGGAAATAGCGGTGTATTGTCCTTTAAAATTAAGGGAGACAAGGCAGCAGCTTGGCGCTTTATAGATGCGCTGGAGTTTGTTTCAATTACCGCTAACTTAGGTGACGCTAAATCTACGATTACTCATCCTGCGACAACGACTCATGGTCGTTTAAGTCAGGAAGATCGTGATAAATCGGGTATCAGTGATAATTTGATTCGAATCTCGGTTGGGCTTGAAAGCACTGATGACTTAATCGCAGACTTGAGTCGTGGCATTGCAGCAATCGCTTAATAAAGCCTGTTGCTGCAAAGCTTTTTTCCTATATTTCATATAATTAACGATAAAAGTTAAAAAATACCTCAAGCTTTCCTATACTGTTAGCTATAGTCCGTACACTTATATTTTTTCGATTCGCCAACCATAGTTAGTAATTCAGTGATAAGCGACATGGCACAACCTGGTAGTAGTAACTCAGAACAACATCATTTTCATGCCTATTTATCCCAAGGCTCGCGTGAAGGTGCCTTGATTCTAACGGTTGCTGTCTGCATTTTTCTGTTCGCTGCATTAATTTCCCACTCTCCGATGGATCCTGGTTGGAGTAGCACGGGTACAAATCAGGTTGCTTCAAATTACGGTGGTAAAGCCGGTGCATGGTTTGCCGATATACTGCTGCACTTTTTTGGCTATGTTTCCTACCTCTTCCCAATATTAATCGGCTATCGCGCCGCGCTGCTTTTTAAGAATAGAAAGTCCAGGAAGGTCTTTCATTGGCCAATGTTTATCATTCGGGTTATCGGTTTTGTTCTGACTTTGCTTGGTGCCACGGGTTTATTGGCTATTTATTCGGTCGCAGGCTTAGATAACGTTTCGGGTGGTATTGTTGGTATGGAATTATCAAACAGTATGCTCGCTCAATTTAACATCCTGGGCACTACTTTGATGTTAGTGTCGATGCTTCTATTTGGTCTGACAGTTTTTACCGGGATTTCCTGGTTAGGGCTGATGGATAAAACCGGAGCGTTGACGATTAAACTTTACGATAAATTATCTGTCGTTATTAAGCGCCTATATTCAAAGTATCTTGATAAACGTGATCTGCGCCTTGATCAAAAGCTTAAGCG
>NZ_LWGA01000890.1:0-6061 GCF_001635235.1 Oleiphilus sp. HI0117
AGCTAATCGACTATTAGCACGCGAGCGAGTCACCACCTTTCCGATGACTTCACCAACCAACTCCGAGTCATTAATATTCTTCTCTACTACGCAGTTACTAGGTAGCGGTTCCACGGCGTAACTCTCTACGCGGAACTTTTCACCATTCTTTGACAACTCCAATAATTTTACTGAAGAAGAACTGATATCGATTCCTAACAAGGAATCTTTTTTCTTTCCAAATAATCCAAACACGCGAAAACCCATTAAATTAATGGCAGCTACTTTGATTGAGATGTACTTATGAATCTATTATTCACACCTCAATGTACATTTTTTTACTTATAACACTCTAAAAAGACGTATAATCCTACAATTCTTAAATTAAAGCTATTTCTCAGATAATAGCTGTATATTTCTAACTTGCTAGGAAAAACATGTTTCGTTTTGTGAGACTCTTGAGCTTTTCAGCTTGGTCCTTGGCCGCAATGATATCTGGTGCCTTTTTCTTAATGGCCTCTTTCTTCCTTTATTTGACGCCAACACTTCCTGATGCCGAGCAACTTAAGCACACCCAATTACAAACACCCTTACGTATTTACTCACTTGATAGCAAAAGCATAGCCGAGTTCGGCGAAAAGAGAAGAAAGCCAATAAATATTGGTGACGCGCCTCAAAATTTGCTTAATGCCTTTATCGCAGCCGAGGATAATCGTTTTTTTGAGCACCGCGGAATAGATATAAAAGGCCTGGCTCGCGCAGCCACTCAGTTAGTTACCACAGGAAGAATTCAAACTGGCGGCAGTACCATCACCATGCAGGTTGCCAAAAACTTTTTTCTTTCCAGAGAAAAAACCTTCATCCGAAAGTTCAATGAAATTTTTTTAGCGATTCAGATTGAGCAATCTCTCTCCAAACAAGAAATCCTAGAACTTTATTTAAACAAGATTTATTTAGGTAATAGAGCCTACGGTGTTCATGCAGCTGCACAAGTCTATTATGGAAAGCCTATTGATGAATTAAACCTGGCACAAATGGCGATGATCGCGGGCCTTCCTAAAGCACCGTCTCGGTACAACCCCTTAGCCAATGCCAAACGAGCTAAAATCAGAAGAAACTGGATCCTGGACAGGATGCTTGATTTGGAGATGATCGATTCAGAACAACACGCTGAAGCAAAATCCTCTCTCATTACAGCCAGCTACCATGGCGGAAGCTCGGAACTTTATGCTCCTTATGTTGCTGAAATGGCGAGAAGAGAAGTTATTAATCGCTACGGTTCTGATGCATACACTTCTGGCATGCGTGTCTTCCTAACCGTAGACAGCAAACTACAAGAAGCAGCCTCACGCGCGGTCAAAAAAGGCTTGGAAGACTACGACAAGCGTCACGGCTACCGAGGCCCAATAAAAACCTTGGACATTAGCTCTGAAGAAGCAATCGAAAGCGCGATCAGTGAACTACGCTCCATCAAAACCCCACGTCAACACCAAGCAGCGCTGGTATTAGAAGTATCTCAAGATAGCGCCAAATTATCACTCAAAGATGGCCAGGAAAAGACCTTGCTACGCGAGCAGGCCGAATGGGCAAGAAAATACGAGACCGTTGACCGAAGAGGTCCTGCCATCAAAAGCCTGGAAGACATACTTCAAACCGGTGACGTGATTCAAGTGACCACGTCAAACACAGAAACCAGCAATGAAGACGGCGAAACGGCAATGGCAGAAATCATCCACCTAAGCCAACTTCCGGAGGCACAAGGCGCCCTTATTTCGATCAACCCCGACAACGGAGCAATCAAGGCACTGGTTGGCGGCTATGACTTTGCCATGAGCCACTACAACCGCGCGACACAAGCCAAACGACAACCAGGTTCCAACTTCAAAGCCTTTGTTTATTTGGCAGCGATAGAAAACGGGACCACCGCTGCAAGCCTTATCAACGATGCCCCAATCGTATTTGAGGACGACAATCTGGAAGCGGCATGGCGGCCCGAGAACTCTAGCGGTAAGTTTTATGGCCCAACCCGGATCCGAAAAGCACTGTATAATTCCCGCAACCTGGTATCTATTCGGCTCCTAAAAGAAACTGGCGTCCGAAAAACACTGAACACCATTGAGAAATTCGGTTTTGACAAAAAAGACCTACCCAGAGATTTGTCTCTCGCGCTTGGCAGCGCCGGACTCCCCCCTATCAGCATCGCCAGAGGATATGCAATGATAGCCAACGGCGGCTACAAAATTGATACCCATCTGATATCTCATATCGAAGATAATGAGGGGAACATAATTTTCAAAAACACGGCTCCCATCGTATGCCGTGAAAACTGCCTCACTCAACAAAGCTCAGAAGAGATTGACAACAAAGAGACTAACGAGGAAATCACCTACGCCCCGCGCATCGCCGATGAACGCGATATATATATTCTTCACTCAATGCTAAAAGACGTTATCACAAAAGGTACCGGCAGAAAGGCTCTACAACTAAAACGTAAAGACCTGGCAGGCAAGACTGGCACAACAAATGACCAAAAGGATGCATGGTTTTCCGGCTTCAACACTCAGCTAGAAACTAGCGTCTGGGTTGGTTTTGATAAGCCGCAAACACTAGGAAGGAGAGAATACGGGTCTCGCGCCGCGCTACCAATATGGAATGACTTTATGGCAGTCGCTCTAGAAGGCACACCAAACGCCAACTTGCCCCAACCTGACGGCCTGGTAACCGTTCGGATAAACAAAGAAACAGGCGAGCAAGCTCTGCCCGGCACAGACAACGCCATGTTCGAGATATTCAGAAAAGAGCTAGCACCGAAAAAGCCTAGAACCTTGCCACCTGCATTTGAACACAAAGAAAGCACACAACCTCAAATCGCTCCAGAAGATATCTTCTAACTAGCAAGAGCCTTCACGACACCACCCCATTCTACTCTAGACAAAATATAGAGACATAAAAAAACCGGTACTTTCCAGCACCGGTTTTTTTGTTTTCTTTAGAACTTTTGGCTCTAAAGAGTTAAGCCATTAGATATCTTCTAAAGACTTAAGTGGGTAGTTTGCAGGAAGTGGACCTTCCGCAGCACCCGTATCGATCGCTGCTTGAGCAACCGCAGTAGATACAATACCCAACAAACGGGAATCTGTCGCTTTTGGAATGATGTACTCTTTACCGAATTCCATTGAATCCACACCGTAAGCGTCTAGAACTTCCTTAGTTACAGGCTCTTTTGCTAGATTAGCAAGTGCTTTAGCAGCAGCCAGCTTCATCTCTTCATTGATAGCTGTTGCACGAACATCCAACGCACCACGGAAGATAAATGGGAAGCCAAGAACGTTGTTTACCTGGTTAGGGTAATCAGAACGACCTGTTGCCATAACAGCATCTGGACGAGATTCTGCAACCACTTCAGGCATGATTTCTGGAACCGGGTTAGCACATGCAAAGATGATTGGGTTTGGAGCCATCTTCTTAATTTGTTCACCAGTCACCATATCAGGACCAGATAGACCCAAGAAGATATCAGCACCGTCTAGCGCATCGTCAAACGTACGCTTGTCAGTATCTACTGCAAACATTGCCTTGTACTGGTTTAGATCATCACGACCAGAGTGGATAACACCTTTACGATCACACATGAAGATGTTTTCTGGCTTCATACCCGCAAGGGTAAGTAGCTTAGAACAAGAAATTGCAGCAGCACCGGCACCTAGTACCGCCATTTTTGCTTCTTCAATTTTCTTGCCTTGAATTTCAAGTGCGTTCAATGCACCTGCAACCGTTACGATAGCAGTACCGTGCTGGTCATCGTGGAAAACTGGAATGTTGCACTGCTCTTTAAGCGTACGCTCGATTTCAAAACACTCAGGTGCTTTAATGTCTTCTAGGTTAATGCCACCAAAAGTAATCGCAATACGACGCACTGTGTCGATAAATGCTTGAGGGCTTTCAGATTCAACTTCGATGTCGATTGAATCAACGCCAGCAAAACGTTTGAAAAGAAGAGACTTACCTTCCATTACAGGCTTAGAAGCCAAAGGACCTAAGTCACCCAGACCAAGAATCGCAGTACCATCAGTAATAACCGCTACCAAGTTACCTTTAGCAGTGTACTTATATGCATTTTCCGGGTCAGCAGCAATTTCCTTAACTGGCTCTGCAACACCTGGGCTATAAGCCAAAGAAAGGTCGCGAGAGGTTTGAGCAGGAGTAGAAAGTTCTACGCTGATTTTCCCTGGCTTCGGGAACTCATGGTAATCTAGAGCATCTTGTTTGAAATCTGACATTATATTCTACCGTTTTGGTTTTTCCGTTTAGGTTCTTTCAGGGACATTAAAGCCCTAAAGCCTGTCCGCGGCGCACATTATGACATCACTTATTACCTATGGACAATTATCAAATGATAATACGCCGTAACTTTTTTATTGTCATTTGACCGAAATCATCAAATAACCAGACGAAAAAAGAGCGACAAGCGCTCTTTTTCGGAATATCTTAGTTCTTTGGCAACTCGCCAAACAAAGCTTAGCCGCCGATACGGCTGCCGAAACGCTTCTTGAACTTATCAATACGACCACCTGTATCCATTACTTTCTGCTTACCAGTATAGAATGGGTGACATGCTGAACATACGTCCAGAGTAATATCTTTACATAGCGTAGAACGTGTTTTAATAACGTTACCACAACCACATTTTGCTTCGATTTCCTGGTAATCAGGATGAATAGCTTCTTTCATTGCACACCTCTAATTCAATTATGCCGCCACCTTACACTTATCACTCTTCTTTTAGCTTATAAAAAACCAGAAGAGCCGTTAAGGCACCGCACGAAAGGGGGCTTCCCATCTATCTTTACACCTTCAAACTTGCCTTGAAAACAAATTTTTAGACAAAAGACAGAGTGACTGCCAATTTTTAAGACGGCGCATATTAACAAAATAAACACAATAAGCAAGCATCGTTTATTTCATTTTTGAAATGCACTAGAATTTAGCCTCCTACTTCTAAGAGATTTCCTTCGTATCTTGCATGATCATCACCGTTGCAGTCCCCACCCCTTTATTTCGCTGCTTTGATTATCTGCCGCCTGATAAGATAAACCCTGAATATCTTGTGGAAGGGAGCAGGGTTCTCGTTCCCTTTGGGCCAAGAAAGTTAGTTGGCATTATCACTAAAATACAAAATACCCCTTCGGCTCATGAGGGGAAAATCAAGAACGCCTTGGCGCTTCTAGATCCATCACCCACTTTTCCAAGCGTTTTGATGCAGCTGCTAAACTGGGCCTCAAGCTATTATTGTCACCCTATTGGAGATTGTTTCGCGACCGCCCTGCCCGGAGCACTTAGAACAACCTCTGCAAAGCAAGGCGCGTTGGTCAAAAGCATAGAGCTAAGCAAATGGTATCGCAGCCCCAAACAGTTTGAAGGTAGAGCGAATGCAACCAAGCAAATAGAGATACTCGACTATCTCGAAAGCAACCCTGAAGGCGTTTGGCTCGATACACTCAAAGCTATGAGATATAGCAACAGTCAACTCAAAAACCTGGAAGGCGCAGGCTACATATATAAAGAAGTCTATGACCCCCTGAGCGCGGAAAAAGAACAACAAAGCAAAGCGCCCATTCAAAGCAAAACCCTCAATACCGAGCAAAAGCTTGCAGTTGAGACAATTCTTAACGCCGATGCAACTATCAATGCAACCCTACTTCAGGGTGTAACGGGCAGCGGCAAAACTGAAGTTTATATCGAATGCGTAAAGAAACAGCTTGAACAAGGTAAACAGGCCCTCATTCTCATCCCAGAAATTAACCTCAGCCCACAAACGCTACTCAGGTTCCAGAGTCAGCTGAGCACACCTATTGGCGTCATTCACTCTGGCATGAGCCATAAAGAGAAATATACTAGCTGGTTTTTAGCAAAAGAAGGCATTGCACGCGTCATCATCGGCACCCGTTCAGCAATTTTTACTCCCTTCAAAGAGCTCGGAATAATTATCGTAGATGAAGAGCATGACCCCTCCTACAAGCAGATTGATAATTTCAAATATTCAGCACGAGATCTATCAGTCAAACGCGGACAGATTGAACAA
>NZ_LWGA01000891.1:0-2097 GCF_001635235.1 Oleiphilus sp. HI0117
TCCATACTGGTTAGTAATATTTCACCAGCACCGTAATCAGCCATTTTCTTGGCCCATTCGATTGCATCCAAGCCTGTAGGCTTACGACCACCATGAGTAAAGATTTCCCATCGACCTTCTTCACCCTCTGCACTCACCTTCTTCGCATCAATTGCGACGACAATACATTGGCTGCCAAATTTCTCGGCAGCTTCACGAACAAACTCTGGGTTAAATACTGCCGCTGTATTGATCGCAACCTTATCCGCGCCGGCATTCAACATACAGCGGATATCTTCAACTTTTCGGATTCCACCACCAACCGTTAGCGGAATAAACACTTCACTCGCCATTTTTTCAACAGTATGAACCATTGTGTCACGGCCTTGGTGACTCGCTGTGATGTCCAAAAAGGTGATTTCATCAGCCCCTTGCTCATCATACTTTTTGGCAACTTCTACCGGGTCACCTGCGTCACGGATATCAACAAACTGTACGCCCTTTACAACGCGCCCTTCATCAACATCCAAACAGGGAATAATTCTTTTAGCCAAGCCCATTAACTAGCTCTCCACTTATAATTTCAATCTTCACAATAGTCTTGAGCCTCTTTAAGGCTTAAGGCTTTTTCATCCAAAGCTCGTGAAACCAATACGGTTTCGATACCCACTTCAGACTCGGAATACAATGCACGAATATCATCCATATCTGCTACCCCGCCAGTCACCCACAATGGTACGCGAGAGACTTCAGCAAGCTTAATAGCCTCGTCGAGATTAACACCCTGACAGCTCCCTATACGCCCAAGGTCTCGATAAACCAGAGCAGAAATATCAGCAGCACTTAATTGCTGCGCCCAGGTTTCGGCAGTAACTGGTGACGTTTTCTGGCAACCATGTGTACACACCTGACCCTCTAGCAGTGACAGGCTCACCGTAATGCGCTCAGGAAAGCGCTTACACATTTCAGCAATAAACGCAGGATCTTCTATAGCTTTAGTTCCTAAGGTCACTGTTCTAATACCAGACTTCAGGTAATGCTCAACTTCAGATTCACTACGAATTCCACCTTCAACATGTAAATTTAGATTTGGAAAACGCTGAGCGATCGAAACGATCATTTCTGCATGAGCCGTCCGCCCCTGAATTGCACCATCTACGTCAAACACATAAAGGTCCTGCACACCGGCATCCATCCAACGCCCGGCAAGGTCTGTCGCATCATCGGAGTAAACTTTGGTCTGATCAAGGTGATGACCAGACACATGCACACATTTAGCCTGCATTAGGTTAATTGAGGGTAGGATATTCATCGCTTGACTAGTACCTTCTATTTTCCAGACCAGTTCGCAAAATTCTTGAGTAGCTGTAAACCTGCATGCTGGCTCTTTTCAGGGTGAAACTGAACTGCAAAAATGCTATCTCGGCTAAGTGCCGCAGCGATAGACTTCCCGTATTGGGCCGAACCTGCCAAGTATTGATGATCAGCCGCTACGTAATAGCTATGGACAAAGTAAAAACGCGAGGCATCTGAGATCTTATGCCACATAGGGTGATCACCATTCTGCACCACCTGATTCCACCCCATATGCGGTACTTTCAAACGAACCTTCTCGCCCTTATCGTTCTCTTCATACAAGCTTTCGCCAAAATGCAAAACATCGCCTGGGAAGGCACCGATACAATCAACGCCTCCATTCTCCTGGCTATGTTGAAGCAAAGCTTGCATGCCAACACAAATACCCAAAAAAGGTCTGTCCTTGGAAACTTCCATGCTTAAGCTATCAAAGCCCAAACGCTTAATTTCAGCCATGCAATCGCGCATAGCGCCTACACCAGGCAAAACAACCTTATCTGATGCACGAATCGTATCCGCATCCGAAGTTACAAGGACTTTTGCATCAGGCGCTACGTGTTCAAATGCCTTCGAAACCGAATGCAAATTGCCCATACCATAATCAATAATGGCAATTGTCGTCATTTTTTCTCACTCGTAAAAAGCAACTGACCTCAAAAGAGGCCAGTATTATTTATTAACTGTCGTACAACTTGAAACCGGTTCTATAAAGAACCTTTAGTAGACGGCATTTTTCCTTCCATTCGCTCATCAAGTTCCAAA
>NZ_LWGA01000892.1:0-6757 GCF_001635235.1 Oleiphilus sp. HI0117
GGCTATTCACCAAGCGTATAAATCGTCTTTGCCATACGCAAATGACGCTGTATATAATGGACACCACCATTAGCCAACTAGCAAGGCAATTACTATGCAACAATATCACGTCTATGGTTTAGGCGCCGCCCTCGTCGATACTGAAATTGAAGTCACCGATGAATTCCTATCCCAAGCTAATATTGAGAAAGGTCTAATGACCTTGGTGGATGAAACCCGCCAAGCCGAAATACTAGAGCTAATGAAAGAACACTTGGTTGGTAGTAAAAGAGCCAGCGGCGGCTCGGCATGCAACTCGATTATCGCTGCCAGTTACTTCGGTGCCAAGACCTATTATTCCTGCAAAGTATCAGACGACGAAAACGGCCTATTCTTCCAACAAGATACCCAAGCAGCGGGCGTGACCACAAGCGATAAAGCCCACCCGAATGGTACAACCGGAAAATGTCTGGTTATGATTACCCCTGACGCCGAACGAACCATGAATACATTCTTGGGCGTAAGCGCTGAATTAGATGAAGCACAGCTTGATGCTAAAGCTATTGCTCAATCTGAATACCTGTATATCGAAGGCTATCTCGTTACATCACCTAGTGGCAAACAAGCGGCCATCAAAGCACGGGAAATTGCCGAGCAGCAGGGTGTAAAAACGGCAATTTCCCTCTCTGACCCAGGAATGGTCGAGTTCTTTGGCGAAGGGCTAAAGGAAATGATCGGCCAACAGGTTGATTTATTATTCTGCAACAAAGACGAAGCACTCGCCTGGACACAAAGCAATAACATCGAAGATGCTGCTGAAAAGCTTAAAGAAACTGCAAAGTCTTTTGCAATTACTTTAGGAAAAGATGGCGCTCTCGTTTATGACGGCAATGAAATCTCAATAGTCGCTGGCGTTGAAGCAAAAGCAATCGATACAAATGGAGCCGGCGACATGTTCGCAGGTGCATTTCTTTATGCAATCACTCATGACCAAACCTTTGCCCAAGCAGCAACGCTTGCTAACAGAGCCGCAGCTCAAGTGGTGAGTCAGTACGGCCCGAGACTCAGACCAGAACAACATGCAGATCTGAAGTTCTAGATAAATATTCTTCCCGTTTAACAGCCTCGACTCATGAGGCTGTTAAATCTTATCACGACCTGAAACTGCAGATTAAAGCTCCCGTTGTTCCCTTTTCCAAATCTTCGACTACACTATTAAAATGTGAAACTTAAGGTAAGCTGTATAAAACTAAACACATTGCCTTTTTCCAATAACGCTGTTTATAATCGAAGGGCGTTACTTACAAAAAATGATTCAAGGAATTGCTATGAAAAAACTAATTTTAGGTGCATTCATTCTTTCTGCTCCATTTACTGCAATGGCTGCCGGCGGTCACGGTCCTGCAGGGTGCGGCTTAGGTACTGAAGTTATTTTCAAAAATGCAGATGAATGGCATGAGCACGTTCTTGCCGCAACAACTAACGGAATAGCCAGCCAAACTTTTGCTATGACCTCAGGCACACTTGGCTGTGAAGATGCAAACGGCCCTCTAAAAGTCCAAGTATCCCTTTTTATAGATAAAAACCTTGACCAACTGGCTCAAGACACTGCAATTGGTGAAGGTGAAACACTTGCTGCACTATCTGAACTTGTTGGCGTTGCTAAAGAAGATGCTGCTACATTCAATGCTGCATTGAAAGCAAGCTTTGACCAAATCTTTATGTCTGAAGCAACAACTTCTGGTGACGCATACCAAGCATTGGTTAGCGTAATGAGCCAGAACAAGACTCTTGCTAAATACCTAGGCTAATTAGCCTCGTTTAATCTACGCTTACGCTAGATCTAGAATCTAAAAAAGGGCACAATTTGATGCCCTTTTTTTGTGCCAGTTAAAAGACCGGCATTCACCCTAACGAGAGATATCATGCACTGCCCTTACCATTACATTCTGGTGAATGTAGCTTTTCTTGCCTGTCTAAGCTTTAACTCTCTCGCGCAAACGATACCAGATTCAAAACTTACTTCCCTAGCGGATAATGAACAATGGCTCGACCTTCTTCATTTTCACCAAATAGGCTTTATTCCGCGATTTGAAAGTCAGGTTGATGACGACAGTTTTTTTATCGCTCCAGACGGAAAGTACTCGCCAAAGTCTGAGCTCAAGGCTAATATTGCAGCGTTTACTGGCGACAGCAGCAACCTTGAGCTTATTTGCCAGTTCCCTGCTCGTTTTCATTGGCTAACACAACAACTCCCTGAATTGAACTTCCCCGAAGCCAAGTGCCCAGATTATGAGGACTGGTTCGCCAAGATCGACCCTAAAAGCTTAACCTTAAGCTTCCCGGCGGCCTATCTGAACAGCCCCTCCTCAATGTTTGGACATACCTTTATTCGTATAGATCGCGCCTCTGGCAGTAATGCACTACTAGACTACAGCATCAACTTTGCCGCCAATGCCAACCCTGACGATAATGAGCTAGTCTTTACCTATAAAGGTCTTTCCGGTGGCTACCCCGGTGTCTTTACAATTCTCCCCTACTATGAAAAAGTCAAAGAATACAGCCACCTGGAGTCACGCGACGTTTGGGAATACGCTTTAGACCTGACACAAGAAGAGGTCGAACAGTTTGTCCGACACACCTGGGAAATAAGAACGGTTCATTTTGATTATTATTTTGTAGATGAAAACTGCTCCTACCAATTACTCACCTTATTGGATGCAGCCAGCGAACGCTTTAACTTCGTCGACGCCTTCAAACTCAGCGCAATCCCTTCCGATACAGTACGCGCCATTGAACAAGCAGGAGCGGTAAAGCACGCACGTTTTCGCCCTTCTACCTTAAGCCTGATGACTCAGATGATCGATAACTTAAGCGATGATGAGATCCACCTTGCCAGGAACTTGGTAGAAGATAACAAGCTTGCAACAAACCACTTGCAAAGATTGGATACAGAAAGTCAGGCAAAGGTTTTGGAATTGGCCTACCAATACAGCCGCTACCTGGCAGTGAGAAAAAAATCCGACCTTCCACACCTTGGCAAACGAACGATCGAACTACTTTCGACTAGAAGTAAGATCGATAAGACTAAAGTATTTCCAGACTTTCCAACACCTAAGTATCGTGACGATCAAGGACATAACTCACGCCGATTAACGCTAGCCGGCGGTTATGACGGCAGCCACCATTTCCAGCAACTGGAAATTCGAGCAGCATACCATGATCAACTGGATGCCTTACCTGGCTATATTCAAGGCGCTAAACTTGAAATGCTTAACATGAAAGTTCGTCGTACCGAGGTAAATAACGAGGCAAAGACTCGACTCCAAGAACTGAAACTCATCGATATTGCCTCCTACACACCTCGAAACCTACTAATTACACCAATTTCCTGGCATGTTGCGACAGGCTTTTATCGACCTCGCAGCGCCCCTGAAGAGTTAAGCAGTTTTTTGAATGCTGGTGGAGGGCTGAGTTATGAATATCTTGGGCAGCGTCTATACATCCTTACTGACGGAGAACTGAATCTCGATAATGATATCGATAAAGGCTACTGGTTAGCAGCAGGCCCCCGACTTGGCTGGCTAAGCCAGCATGAAGACTGGAACCTAAAGCTAGAAGCCTATCGCCCCTTTGATCTCTTCGGCGCTAAGTTCAAGCGCTTGGATATTGAGCTTGGCTTTAGCTTCAACCTTGGTGCTCAATGGCAAATCCGGGCACAAACGGCTTACCACAGCTTTTATCAGCAACAAACCAAAGAACAAGCCTATCAGCACTCCTCCAGTTTTTCTCTGGTTCATTATTTTTAAGAGTAAGAAAAAGGGTTTCTCAATCGAAAACATACATTCCCTCGTCTCGCTGGCAGGGTTAGCGCGGGGTAGACTCAGCGAGGGGTGGAACCCTCTGCCTACAGATATGAGGTTATACTATTATTGTAGGTAGAGCCTTCCATGGCTCGCTAGCGGGTTAGCACGAGATATACTCATGCGAGAGCTGAAACCCTCTGCTGATTACGTCTAGACCAATAAAAAAATAGAAACTACCTGAACGAAACCATATCATTTAAACTGGCATGATAAATTTGAATCAGAGATATAAGCTATGAGCGACAGCACCACGCTAACTGCCCTTGAGATCGACCGCCAACATATCTGGCACCCCTACAGTGCAATTGGTGCACCCCATAAGATTTTTCATGTCGAATCAGCTCAAGGTTGCACACTCAAGCTAAAAGACGGAACAAAGCTAATAGACGGCATGGCGTCCTGGTGGAGCGTCATTCATGGTTATAATCACCCTACACTAAATGAAGCCCTAAAAGCACAATGCGACAAAATGTCTCATGTCATGTTTGGCGGTCTCACGCACGATCCAGCCATCGAGCTAAGCAAACTCCTGGTTGAGATCAGCCCTCAAAAATTAGAGGCTGTATTCTTCGCCGACTCAGGCTCTGTGGCCGTTGAAGTCGCCATGAAAATGGCAATTCAGTACTGGCATGACCAAGGCAAACCCAAGAAGCAACGCTTTATCTCGCTACTTAATGGCTATCATGGCGACACCTTTGCGGCCATGTCGGTGTGTGACCCGATAAACGGTATGCACTCACTGTTCTCAGAAACCTTAACCAAGCAGTTCTTTGTTCCAGCACCCACATCTAAGCCAGGTGAAGCCTGCAATGAACATGACAAGCAAGCCCTTAGAGCAGCGCTTGAGAACCACCACCAAGATACCGCAGCCATTATTATGGAGCCTATCGTTCAAGGTGCCGGGGGAATGCGCTTTTATTCTGAGTCCTATTTGAGAGAAGCTCGTAAACTTGCAGATGAGTTTGGCGTTCTGCTAATTTTTGATGAAATTGCTACCGGCTTTGGCCGTACCGGAAAACTCTTCGCCTGTGAACATGCCGAGGTAACACCCGACATTTTATGCCTAGGCAAAGCCATCACCGGTGGCTACATGACCCTCGCGGCGACGCTTACGACGAGACATATCAGTGATACCATCAGCTCAGGTAACCCAGGCGTTTTCATGCACGGCCCAACCTTTATGGCCAACCCTCTCGCTTGCGCTGTAGCATTGGCAAGCGTAAAGCAGCTTTTAGACTCGCCTTGGGAAGATCGTTTAGCTAATATCGAAACCAAGCTAAAACAAGGCTTAAGCCCATGCGCCAAGCTAGACAGCGTAAATGAAGTACGTGTCTTGGGTGGAATCGGTGTTGTCGAATTATATGAAGCCGTCAATATGGCTGAGATACAAGGCCGCTTCGTTGAGCAAGGTGTTTGGGTGCGCCCCTTTGGTAAACTCGTTTACGTCATGCCGCCTTATGTCATGAGCAATGATGAACTAGCAAAACTCTGTCAGGCCATCCATCACGTTATCAAACACTATCATCAAGTTTGAGCGGCTAATACTGCGTACTTACCGCTAAACTTAACGCAGGTTTTGCCATTCTCATCCGGGACGCTCACCTCAATATGGAAGACCGATTTTCCAAGCCCGGTGTGATGGTGCTGAGCTTTTTCCAAGATTTCGGGTGCAGGTGCATAAGCCGTGGCGACAAGCCGGCCTCTCAGTGGCCGAAGGTAGTTGATCTCCCCCTTGGCAACAACGATATCTCCCTTAAGCCCTAGCGCTTCAGCTTTAAGCTGAGTCATTCCCCAACCGGCGATCACACAGAGATTGTATAAGCTTCCACCAAAAGCGGTGCCTTTATCGTTAATATTCTCTGATAACGGTGCGCTGACCTTTAGTGTTTCGCCATCATAGGCATCAATAGAAACCTGGGCGGCACGAGCCAGCGGGAGATGTTTGATGAGAAAGGCCTCTAGCGCCTGCCCTTGCTTAGAATAATTTTCCACCATTACCGCCTCTCACTGTTTCCTACTCTTTTTTATTGAAGGTATTTTAAGCATAAAAAAAGGGAGGTTTTCAAACCTCCCTTCCTTTAATGGCCACTCAATGCACTGCAAGTGACCTAAGTTTCATCACTAAAGCTTATTCAGCTTCAGCTAATTCTTTCATGCTTAGCTTGATACGGCCTCGGTTATCGACATCTAGAACCTTAACCTTAACCATCTGACCCTCTTCAAGAACATCAGTTACTTTCTCAACACGCTCATTTGAGATTTGAGAAATATGAACCAAGCCATCTTTACCAGGCAAGATATTAACGAATGCACCGAAATCAACGATACGCTCAACTTTACCTTCGTAAACCTGACCAATTTCAGCTTCAGCAGTGATACCCATAATCATATCGATAGCTGCTTGAGCACTCGCATTGTCTTCACCAAATACCTTGATAGAACCGTCATCTTCGATATCAACTGATGCACCAGTCTGTTCAGTAATAGAACGGATCGTTGCACCACCTTTACCGATAACGTCACGAATCTTGTCAGCGTGAACACTCATGGTACGCATTGCAGGAGCCTTGTCAGACAAGTTCTCGCGAGATGCATCAATTACCTTGTTCATTTCACCAAGAATATGAATACGAGCATCGTGTGCCTGCTTAAGTGCGATATCCATGATCTGCTCATTGATACCTTCGATCTTGATATCCATCTGCAAAGCAGTAATACCTTCGTCAGTACCCGCTACTTTAAAGTCCATATCGCCTAAGTGATCTTCATCACCCAAGATATCAGTCAGAACGGCAAAGTCATCACCTTCTTTAACCAAGCCCATTGCGATACCCGCAACTGGCGCAGCTAAAGGTACACCCGCATCCATCATTGCCAAGCTGCTTCCGCAAACACTTGCCATTGAGCTAGAA
>NZ_LWGA01000893.1:0-2666 GCF_001635235.1 Oleiphilus sp. HI0117
AAGTATTAATGCAAGAATTAAAGCGGTTTTATTTTGAAACTTGATAATTACTCTTTGGACCGGAATTAGCTTATGGCCTTGTCATCTACGAGTCTAAGTTCTATTGAACTGGTTCAGCCGGAAATTGAAGCAACAATTCAACACGCAGAGCAAAGCCTGGAACGATTTCAGGAAAATCGCGACAGTGGAGAAGATCTTCAGAACTGCATCGATTACTTGAACCAATTGCGCGGTATCTTTGTGCTGGTAGAGGTACAGGGCTGCGTGCTGCTATGTCAGGAATCTGTTGCCTTAGCGAATGAAGTGCCTGTTGGTGCAAATGACGACAAAAATGGCCTGTTAACAAACCTAAGTAATGCTATTTTTATCTTGCGCCGTTATACCGAATATTTTTGTCAGAAGAAGCTTGATCATCCAGAGCTTCTTTTGCCGATTATCAATGAGCTTCGAATAGCCAGAAAAACCAAACCCTTTCCAGAGTCACACTTTTTTGACTTACCCAGCGATAGGGCATTTGACCCGAGCACTATATTTGGCCTATCGAGTAGTAATAAACTTGGTGACTTTGAACACCACGCTAAGCGCTTCAGGCATATGTATCAGGTTGGTTTGCTTGACATATTGCGTGACCGAAACAAGCAAATAGCGTTGCGGCTAATCTCTCGTGCCTCCAAAGGTGCAATGAAACTATGTGCTGGTGAGCCATTGGCGCAATTTTGGGCCTTAGTGAATATTGTCGCAGACACCTTGCTTGAACAAGATATGAGTACTCATGACCTTCGCAAGCGCTTGTTTATGAAGGTTGAAAAGTACCTTCGTGAGATGGCATTGGTTGGAACTGTGGTGACCAGTAAATCGGCACCGGAGTCTTTGCATAAAGAGCTTATCTACTTGTTAGCAATTAGTGGTTCTTATTCTCAGCAAGTGAATGCAGTACTGGAAGGCTACAAAGTTTCCCTATTGGATTTTGATGAAAAGTCTTTATCGGCAGAAAGCAAGCGGTTGTTTGGCCCGGGTGCAGATGTTCTTAAGTCTTTGTCCAATGCATTGCAAGAAGAGCTAATTCAGCTTAAAGAAAAATTAGATATTCTTGAGCGTGGTGATGCGCCAAGCGATGAGGATATGCAGTTTATAGTGGGTGTCTTTGAACGCCTGAGCAGCACCTTGTCTATGCTCGACCTGAAGAAAATTAGCCTAGCTTGTGATCAGCAGATCGAAGCAATCAAAACTTGGCAAGGCACAGGGACGGATGTTGCCGAACAGGATTTATTTGCTGTAGCTGACGCTGTGTTAGGTATTGAGCAGGCGATTAAGCGCTTTGAAGAAACGGGTATTCAGGGTGAAGTAGAGTTGCAGTCGGCCCATAAAGATGGCGAAACGCCATATTTGAGCGAAGCGACTATCGTTGTTATTGATGAGTCAAAGTCCGGGCTAGGCTTGGCTAAACGATCAATTAGCTCCTACGTTGAATCCCAGGGTGATAAGCTTCACCTGGCAACAGTCTATACTGTCATGGACAGTATCCGTGGTGCAATGAGCATCATTGGTGAGGAGAGGTTAACGTCCTTGTTATTGAAGTGCATGTCCTGTATTCAACAGGAGTTGGTTGACGGTGATACGATGCCTGACCAGACTTTGTTAGAAACTCTGGCTGATGCACTGACTTCATTGGAATACTACATTGAGAGTATGACCAAGGCACAAACCCAGAATGATGCTTTGTTAAAGTTGTCAGAAGAAAGTCTGGCTTCAATTGGGTATGGTACTTAAGCTTATACAAGGGTAGGAGGTAATTATGTTCTTGCCCGTCTTGTCTATTGCTATTCTCGGCGCTCTGCTAATTGTTATTTCTTTCAAGTACCTGTTCCTTCGTACATGGTTCAAGGCATGGCTAAAAGCTACGCTTGCTATTCTAGCTATACTCTCTGCAATGGCCCTTCTTTACAGTTCCTGGGATTTGTACAGTTTTAAAGCACAAACTTCTGCTCAAAAGATAGCAAGCGTTGAAACATTTAGACTTGGACCTCAACGATATAATTTGGTTTTAGAGCTAAACGAACAGCCTCCTCTGCACTTTGAAATAGAAGGGGATATGTGGCAGCTGGATGCTCGCTTGCTCGTCTGGGGAGATTTCTGGCGCTTTTTAGGGATGGAAGATGCATTTCGTTTTGACCGCTTATCTGGACGTTACCATTCAATAGATGATGAAAGAAATAAGCCCAGGACGCTGTTTAATCTTTGGCAGGCTGACAAGGGCTCAGAAAATACGCTGCCTGTGCTTAGAGATTTTAAGCAATGGCTAACTAGTTATAAGTGGCTGCCAGGGGCGAGCTTGGTTTACGGGAGTGGTACCTTTATTCCTATGAAAGACCGGGCTCGGTTTAGCGTTTATTTGAGTGAGGGTGGTTTGCAGGCTCGAGCGGAGAATGTTCAGGCACACGAGGCAATTGAGAGCTGGCTTTAAGCTTTAAAACCGGCTTAAGCGATTTAAGTATTCAATCGCACGTTCTTCTGACCAGTAGAGTCCTTCTTTGTTAAAGCCCATAAAGCCAACATGACCACCAAAACGTGGTGTTTCTAGCTCGAAGCAAGGGTTGCTCTTCGCTGCTTCATGTGGGAAACATTGCTTTGTGAGGAATGGGTCATCTAACGCGCTGATAAGTAGT
>NZ_LWGA01000894.1:0-3750 GCF_001635235.1 Oleiphilus sp. HI0117
GTTCAGGTCACACCGGCTAAACGCGGAAAAAAGCCTGACAAACTAGAAGCAGCCGATACTGACTGGCTCGATAAGACCCCTGAAGAGCGGCACCATGCCATGACATGGATGCAGCGACTTAAGCGAGTCTTCAATATTGATATTGAGGTTTGCGAGCACTGTGGAGGGCATGTCAAAGTGATTGCCAGCATTGAGGATCCGGACATAATCGAGCAGATTCTTAAACATCTCAAACAGAAGGCGGCCAAAGCCGATACTAACCATCACAACCAGCCGCCAGAGCGAGCCCCACCACTGACTCCCAGCCTGTTCGGCCCATCGCAGACTCGTTTATTTAATTGACGCTCCTAAGCTCTCAATCCATGTACTGTCAGCCTTTGCGGCAGGCCGGTGGGGCAACTGTCGGCTAAAGATCCATTCGCCAGGCACTTTTCGGTCAAATCGACCAAAATACGACCTTCTTTGGGCGCTGTGAAGCTAAATTCCGGGGCTTAGGCAATAAAAATGAGCGGCAATTTCGGGTATGCTACTTCATCCGAAGGGTGAAAAGGTGCTTTAAACGTCCTATACGCCTCAATTCGCCTTCAACGTGCCGGTAGCCGTACAAAATCGAAGCGGCAAAGGTGTGTGGCAAGTAAAAGGCGTCATGCTATTCATTTTTATCACTGACTTTTTGATAATGATGCTGAATGCTTTGCTGTCAGCTATCTATTTCTTTTAGACTACTCTATCGACAAGGCTTAGGAGACTTCTACCATGATTAAAGCATATGCAGCGTTTGAAGCAGGTGGTGAACTAAAACCATTCGAATACGATCCTGGTGATTTACCAGACGACCAAGTTGAAATTGCCGTCGAGCACTGCGGCATTTGCCACAGTGACCTAAGCATGCTCAACAACGAATGGGGAATGACCCAATACCCTTTTGTGCCCGGGCATGAGGTGATCGGCAAAGTGAACGCCATCGGTAAGCGCGTTAAGTCGATTCAAATTGGACAGACTGTCGGCTTAGGCTGGCACTCTGGCTACTGCATGAGCTGCTCGTCCTGCCATAGCGGCGACCATAACCTTTGCGCTTCAGCCCAAGGAACCATCATCGGTCATCACGGCGGATTTGCTGACAAGGTACGCGCGGAAGAAAGTAGCGTCGTTGCCTTACCCGAGGGTTTTGAAGAGCCTTCAGCCGCCCCTTTGTTTTGTGCTGGCGTGACCGTTTTCAATCCACTTGTTGAATACAACATTAAACCCATCGACACCGTTGGCGTCATTGGGATTGGTGGACTAGGCCACTTAGCCCTACAGTTTTTACGTGCCTGGGGCTGTGAAGTCTGGGCCTTTACCTCATCTGAAGCTAAAAAAGCTGAAGCCCTAGAGCTTGGTGCGCACTATACCGTTGACTCCAAAAACCCTGACGAACTCAACGCTCTGGCCGGCAAGTTTGACTTGGTCTTATCCACCGTTAATGTGAAACTCAAATGGAACCAATACGTCAATACACTCGCCCCCAAGGGCAAGCTACATTTTGTCGGTGCGACACTTGAGCCTTTAGATCTTAACGTATTTTCATTGATGGCCGGTCAACGCTCAGTGTCTAGCTCTCCTGTTGGGAGTCCGCAAGCACTGCGCAATATGTTGTCATTTGCAAAGCGACACGACATTAAACCCAAGGTTGAGCACTTCAAGTTCGACCAAGTCAATGAAGCGATAGCCAGACTTGAGAGTGGCAAGGCGCATTACCGAATTGTCTTAAGCAAATAGGAAATTAGAATGTCCAAAGTTAGTATCGATTTCCCGGATTACGCTCACTTCTCGATGTCGCAATCAGTTCGGATACAGGACGTAAATTACCGTAAGCACCTCGGCCATGACAAATTAGTCTCGATGATTCATGAAGCCAGGGCTGCTTTTTTTGAATCGATAGGTATATGTGAACTTGAAGACAGCGCTCAAGGCTACATTCTGGCAGACCTGCAAGTCATGTATATCGACGAGGCTTTTTTTGGTGATGAATTGGTATTTGATATTGCTGTCACGGAGGTGTCGAATAGAAGCTGCCAAATGCTCTACCGAGTCAGCAAAGCCACAGATGACAAAGATAAGCCAAAAATCATTACCTTGGCAAAGACCGGTGTGGTTTTCTATGACTATGAGCAAAGAAAGGCAATTTCAGTGCCGCAGAGTATTGTAGTGTTCTAATTTCTGCATCAGTTAATTTTCCAGGTAATCGACGTCTCTGCATAAGGGGTAACTCCTAAATCGAACTGAGAATTACCCCCAATTTACCCCCTAATAAAAATATGCAAGGGGTAAAGCATGACTGAATCTGACGCAATTGACCGGATATGAACGTACCTGAAAGGCGACAACCTACGCTAAGCCACTGTAAATATTGGACTTTGACAGTACTTGACTGTAATTGAATGAATCTGACTGAAATGAGTATGGTGCCCGGGGCCGGAATCGAACCGGCACGTCCCGAAGGACGACAGATTTTAAGTCTGTTGCGTCTACCAATTTCGCCACCCGGGCTTTGGGGGCTTTTACATTTAACACCAAAGGGATGCTAAATGGAGGCGCGAGCCGGAGTCGAACCGGCCTACGTGGATTTGCAATCCAGTGCATAACCGCTTTGCTATCGCGCCTTTAAACTTGTACTAAACAAGAGCTTCAAATTCTACCATAGGATTGCAGCAATCCAGTGCACTCTTGTTAATCGGGCAGAGCCCTAAGCGCTTTGCTATCGCGCCTTTAAACTTGTACTAAACAAGAGCTTCAAATTCTACCGTAGGATTGCAGCAATCCAGTGCACTCTTGTTAATCGGGCAGAGCCCTAAGCGCTTTGCTATCGCGCCTTTAAACTACACCGTAAACTATATCGATAAATCTTTATAGTCCACTAACAAAAAACCTCGGATAAATCCGAGGTTTTTTAGAATTTGGAGCGGGAAACGAGATTCGAACTCGCGACCCCAACCTTGGCAAGGTTGTGCTCTACCAGCTGAGCTATTCCCGCAGATCACTTCATATTTCATTGCAACACTCTAGTAAAAAACAACTTTTCGTTGCCTGTGTTGCTGAAGTGGCGCATATATTAACGGATTCGATTTAAGAGTCAAGCAATGTTTAAGAGAATAATTCACTTTTTTTCAGCTATCTATTTTCCGAGAAGCAGATCGATTATTTTTTATACCAAAGCAGTAATACTTACTCCGCTTCTAACTCTCTTCAGAGAATAAGTGCTCCCACGATGCTGTGAGATATTGGTACATTGACCATAGCGTAAGAATCGATGCGAAGTATATAAGGCCAATCCCAGACCAATAAAACCAGTCAGATTCAGGGCCTAGCAACAACAGCATAATGGAGCCCATCTGGCACATAGTTTTTAGCTTACCGATGAACGACACCGCAACATTATCACGTTTGCCCTGCTCTGCCATCCACTCTCGCAAGGCTGAAACGACAATTTCACGCCCAATAATAATCATCGCTGGAATCGTCACCCAGACAGAGTAATAGCTTTCGATTATCACCGCCAAGGACATTGCCACCATCAGTTTATCTGCGACTGGATCAAGAAAAGCACCAAAGGGTGTAGTCTGGTTCCACTTTCTTGCCAGGTAGCCATCAAGATAATCCGTACAACCTGCAATAAAAAATAACGCTGCAGCTAAGATGGCACTCGATTCTATCGGCAAGTAATACGCTACGACAAAAACCGGAATAAGAACAATTCTGGAAACGGTAAGG
>NZ_LWGA01000895.1:0-3997 GCF_001635235.1 Oleiphilus sp. HI0117
CTGAGTACTAATTCTCTGCAGAAATTTCCAAGGCCTTTCGAGATGATTCGAAATAGATCTCATTGATTTGTTTAGCATTTAACTCGAATTTGGCTAATGCTGTCCAGTCTAACTTTTGCCATTCAGACTGTTCAAAGGCAATTGTGGTGGATAGGGCAAGTCCGGCATTACCTTTTAATAGAGTGAGCGCATCATTTATTCCCGGTGCTAATGAAATATGAGAGACGATATCGCTTAGTGATTGATCAAAAAATGCATCAAGGCAAGAAAGCAGGCCGACGGTGTAAAACTGGTCTTTTAGGCTTGGTTCAATATATTCCGATAGCCTTTCACACATTAGTGCACGTACCAGCGCCATATAGTGCAGCGCTTCGGGCTTGTCGTCCAACTTGCTTAATGCCAGCAAGCTGGCCCAGCTCTTAATTTTATCTATGCCCAGTAAGGTGACTGCCTTGTGAATAGAGTCGATGGTGTTGCTTCGTTTAAAGGCGGCAGAGTTAATTAGCTTGAGAAGCTTGAAGCTTAGTGCCGGGTCTCGGGAAATAATGGAGGTTAAGCCATCCATATCAATCTCGGGTGCTTGAATTTCAGAAATTAGGTTAATTATTGCCATTTTTCCTGCAGCGATTTTCTTACCTTTAATTATCTCGGGCTTGGATAAAAAATAGCCTTGGAAGAGGTCGCAGCCAAGTTCGTGGCAGCGCTTAAATTGCTCAGGTGTTTCGATCTTTTCCGCCAGAAGAGTTACGTCATGCTGCTTAAGGTTTTTAATAGTTGCCTGTAATTCATCATCGTCCATTTCAGGTAGTTCTAGTTTAATAATGTCTACCAGTGGCAATATGCGTTGATAACGTTCATCCATAATAAAGTCATCAAGTGCTAGCGTGAAACCGCGTTGTTTAAGCTTTTTTAGGCTGGAAACAACCTTGTCTGTAATTTCGATATTTTCCAGTACTTCTATTACCACCGTATCAGGGTTGAATAGTGGTGGGTTATGCAGGAGTTCAGCAGTAAAATTGACATAGGCAGGCAGGTTATTCGTAATGCTTGATATATCGCTTTCTGTAAATAAATTAAGTAAAACCCGTGACGTTGCTAGGTTGCCATCAAAGCTACTAATGGGGGTGTCGCATTCACTGCGAAAGAGTAGCTCGTAACCAGTGACTGTTTTTGAACGGTCGTAAATTGGTTGTCTGGCAAGTAATACGTCGTTTTTATCGGTCATACTTTGTCTCAATAGAAAATCCCTAAATCGCACCAAAACTTGTTCGGATAAGTTGGGCGCGTAGTTTGTCTATAAGCAGTTTAGTTGACGCGGGTAAAAACAGGTGGAAAATGGTGCAAAAAAACGTAAAAAGATTGGGTTGGTATCTATATCTAGGGGGAGACTAAGTTCTTGGAAGTATTCGAGAGGTATTGGAGAAGTTAAGAAGGAAAATGGCGTCCCCTAGGGGAGTCGAACCCCTGTTACCGCCGTGAAAGGGCGGTGTCCTAGGCCTCTAGACGAAGGGGACGCAACTGCTTCTCCGTCGAAGTGGCGCGTATACTAGAGAAGAGGCTCGACCAAGTCAACACTTTAAATAAAAAACTATTCAATTTGTTGTAAGCAAGCTTTGAGATTGTTTGCAGTGAGGTCAAATGCTGCAAGAGTGCCCTTACGTTTTATTAGATTTTGGTACTGTTTTAATACTTTATGATGCGTAGTAGGAATCTGAGCTTCTAATTTTTCTTGCGAAAGTCCCTGGTCGATGAGCAGGATAATCTCGAATCGAAGTTTGTTTTCACCAGAGCAAAAATAGTATGCGTGCTCGGCCAAATCTATGGCGGGTAGACCTTTGTTCTTGTATACAAGAGTTGAACAGCGGGCAAAATTTGTGTTGATATCGGAATAGGCGTTTAACGTACCAATATCTTTGGCCAGTTGATACACATACTCGACGCGCTTACGGGCTTTTCTGCTTATATCTGGTAGTGAATCAATTGCGACTTGTTGAGGTAGTCCTCGTTGGAATAATTGTAAAATTGTTAGATGTTCGCTGGTAATTATGGCGCAGGAAAGGTGGGTCTGTTTATTGCCGACTTCGCTAGGGCTTTGTTGGGCGTTTGTGGTAGTGGTGAAGAAGCAAATAAACGTCACTATCAAGAAAAAAACTTGTTTCAATTGGAAGAGCTCACTGATGATTTAAGGTTATTAATTGCACAAATTCCACATGCTTTAGTACCTTATTATAGCGCTTAAAACTCAATATGGATGGTTTCTGGAACACACTGTTGTTGAAATAATCTATTGCCAGGATTTCCGTTGCACTTAAAACTAGAATAGAATTCACGTTTTTCCTATTCAGGCTTTAGTTTCAGTCTGTCTATTTGTTGGTTTTAGTTTGTCTTGGCTGCTTGAGGCAAAGAGTCTATATCAAAAGGTATTAGTATGAGTTTTAAGGGTACTAGCGATTATGTAGCGACCGGTGATTTACAGATGGCTGTAAATGCTGCGATTCAATTAGAAAAGCCTCTTCTTATTAAGGGTGAGCCAGGTACTGGTAAAACTATGCTGGCTGAGCAGTTAGCAGAATCACTTGGCACGCGTTTAATTCAGTGGCACATCAAGTCGACAACAAAGGCTCAGCAGGGCTTGTACGAATATGATGCTGTGTCACGTCTAAGAGATTCCCAGTTAGGAAATGACCGTGTTCACGATATATCTAACTACATAGTGAAAGGGAAGTTGTGGGAAGCCTTCGAAGCAGAAGAGCGTGTTGTGCTATTGATTGATGAAATTGATAAAGCCGATATCGAGTTTCCAAACGATTTGCTTCTTGAAATCGATAAAATGGAATTTTTTGTTTACGAGACACAAGAACGTGTTGTGGCGAAAAATCGACCAATTGTATTGATTACCAGTAACAACGAAAAAGAACTACCGGACGCATTCCTAAGACGCTGCTTTTTCCATTACATCAACTTCCCAGACCACGAAACAATGGAGAAAATTGTGGAGGTTCACTACCCCGGCTTGAAGCAGAGCTTGGTTAAAGAGGCGCTCGATGTGTTTTTTGATGTGCGTAAAGTTCCTGGCTTGAAGAAAAAGCCTTCAACAAGCGAATTGATCGATTGGCTTAAACTATTGATGGCTGACGAAGTATCCGAACAAATTCTACAAGAGCGAGACCCCTCTAAAGCAATACCACCCTTGTATGGTGCATTGATTAAGAATGAACAGGATGTCCACTTGCTGCAGCGCTTGGCATTTATGGCAAGGCGCAAGGGTTAGCCTAAAAGTATTTTTTACTCGCAATCGGTTTGTATTAGTAGAAAAGAGGTATCTCGATGTTAATAGAGTTTTTTCAGGAAGTGCGCCGTTCTAAGGTTCCAGCAACGCTTAAGGAGTTCTTAGACTTAATGGAGGCGCTTGAGAAAAATATAGTCTTTGCTGATATCGATGAGTTTTACTATTTAAGCCGCTTGTGCCTTGTAAAAGATGAGAAAAACTTCGACAAATTTGATCGCGCCTATGGCAAATATTTTGAGGGAATCGAAGCGCTTGATGATCTCTTCGAAGAAATGATTCCAGAAGATTGGCTCAAGGCAGAGTTTGAGAAGAACTTAACTCAGGAAGAAAAGGATAAAATCGAAGCCATGGGCGGCCTCGAAGAGCTAATGGAAGCGTTTAAAGAGCGGATCGAGCAGCAAAAGAAAAAGCACCAAGGCGGGAACCGGATGATTGGTACCGGTGGTACATCACCTTTTGGTGCGAATGGCTATAACCCTGAAGGTTTTCGAATTGGACAGAAAAACGGTCGAAATGGTCGTGCTGTTAAAGTTTGGGAGAAGCGTGGCTACAAAGACCTTGATGGCGATGTAACGCTTGGGATTCGAAATATCAAACTTGCGCTGCGTCGTTTGCGTAAGTTCGCTCGTCAGGGGGCAGCTGATGAGTTGGACTTGGATGATACAATAAGGTCTACCGCGCGTAATGCCGGTTACCTTGACCTTAAGC
>NZ_LWGA01000896.1:0-8051 GCF_001635235.1 Oleiphilus sp. HI0117
CTTTAGCATAGCGATCTGATTCCCTGATTTCCGAAGAAACAGCACTTGCCAGTTCAGGGCCCATTAGGATGAATGGCAGATTATTGATCACACTATATCGGGCTAATCGGGCGTCCAGATCAAAGTAACCGGATTGATTAAGCCAGTGCTCTAATTGCTCTCTATCCACTCCTCTAGCATCAGCAACAGTCGAAAAGTGTATGCCCTGACTCAACAGCGTATGATGGAAGTCAATATACCCCTTAAGACCATCTTCTACATTTTCACCTAATATATCCGCTACAGCTTGAAAAACCTCAGAGTATCTTTGAGCTTCGTG
This sequence comes from Oleiphilus sp. HI0117, assembly GCF_001635235.1. Classification (NCBI taxonomy): domain Bacteria; kingdom Pseudomonadati; phylum Pseudomonadota; class Gammaproteobacteria; order Oceanospirillales; family Oleiphilaceae; genus Oleiphilus; species Oleiphilus sp. HI0117. The sequence goes on from NZ_LWGA01000896.1 coordinate 320, forward strand.
AGGAGCGCTGCCCTCTAGTATATGATTAACTTCCACACGACTAATAGTCCCTCCTTCCATCCCCCCCTGATCATTGAGTCTGCCACCGCTAAGTATCGAAAACAGACTAAACGCTAAGGCATCCTTTGCCGGTGTTGTCGCGTCCGGCTGATCATTGTTTGCATTTAAATACTCTAGATAAGAAGCCGTTAATTGGGAACCCGCTTCGAGGAGGAGGGGAAGTCTAGAAAAGTTAAGTCCTGTAGAGAGAGCCCCTATTGCCGCACCAAGCCCGAATACTGTCACCGCTCTCTCAGTCGGGTCAGTTACATCAAGTACCGTTTCTGCAACGTTATCCAGAACCCAATCTCTTAATTCCGTATATTCACTTGATTTAAGGGGGAAGGCCTCAATCAAGGAAATTCCTGGTAATATAGTAAATAATCTCGCCATCGCCTCCATTTCACTGATTTCTTGATCACCACCACCCAATAGGCCATTTGTTCCAGAGCTCAAAGCTTGAACTAACGGCAAAATATCATCCAAATTAAAATAGTGATGGTTGGCTTGAGAATCTATTAATACACTGCCATCCTTCATCTGTAGCTCAATGGTTGCTAAGGAATGAGCATCGAGGAAGAACTCTGCTTCAGTTGATGAGCTAAGTTGATAGTTAGATGTCTGACCTCCGACATGCTCAGAGAGCTGGACGACTAGATCTGAGGGTTCATAATAGTGATAGATATCTGCGTCTGCGAGGAGGTCTTTATCATAATCAGAATGTTTCGAATCTAGACTAGCTTCTCCACCTAAACCATTGAAGGTTAATAGGTCTATTTGATTAGCTGCTAGTTTTCCCTCGCTCACTATTTCGTAAGCAGCATACTGCGCCAAAGCTCCACCAAGACTATGGCCAGTTACAGTCAGTGTGGCAATATCACCAACGTCGAAGTTAATATCATTAAACATTTCAAATATTTGTTGTCGTACACTCTCCCATTGACCGTAGCCCAGGCTGGATACATTCTGATACCAATCTTGGGAACCTTCAGTACCTGCAAAAGCCAATACATAATTTCCCGTACCATCTGAATAAAGGGCCGCTTTAAGTCCCGTTTGTTCTATTGTCCAGATCCCATTCTCAACAAACTCATAACCAAGATGCTTAAGAAACCCACCCCCTGCATCTAACTCATAAGCGCCTTTTGCTGCATAAAATGCTAACTCGAATTCTTCCCTTTCTATCATCAGTCATCTCCTTTGACTTGTTATCACTATCTAAACGTCCTTATCAATATTTTTCGTTTCAAAATAGGCACACACATTGAATAATTTGAGGTGTTGCCTGTACTCCTTATTCTTAATCGGCCTATACCCTCCAGAACCATAAACAACCCGACATCCATCAGGAGCTGTGCTAACTCCACGCCCCCCTACCATATCTATTGGCAACTCTTGCTCTGGTGTTACTAAATAATACAAAGCCCAAGGAGCTCCCTTACCGCTGCCGTGCTGCTCAACAAATAAACCAACATTAGTAGGCGCTATAACAGACGAACCAGCCTTAGACCAAGGACCTAAACAATAGTCCTTTACCTTTAGCGTCCAATCTTTACGACCTAACCACCAAACGCCAACTCCAGGACATGGTTTATACTGCGTCATATAAGAAAAATACCCATCAAAATATGGATAGTACAATGCAGTACCATTAATTGAATTAACAACATCAGGCTCGGAACTTAGTTCTTTGTAGCTAACACCATCTGCATTAACTAACTCTACACTGTCAAACTTCTCTCCAGTCGAACTTAACTTCACTATGAACCCATCTTCCCTTAACAGTTCCCTGATTCCTTTGCGCTGTTTAGATTTACCTGGCCTCGAGTAGTATCCACACCTAACGGCTGAACGTAATCGTCCATTCAGTTCAGAACCTCGCCGAGAAACAATCTTAAAATTTCTAGGTTGATATTCGAACTCTAGCGGCTCTGAAGAAGGCCATGAAGAGACAAATAGAGTGTCATTGGAAAAGCAATATCGACGGAGCTTCCTCTTTTGACTTTGGGTATCTACCAATTTCGTATAAGAGCCATCCGTAACATTCACAAGGTATAAAGCTTTTTCGTTTTCAATCTCTGCCATGGTGACTATTTCATTGTCACTTACCCAGTAGATGCCTCCGTGTCCTGACCGTGCACTCCATCCGAATTGATCAACCTTGATATCCTCAAACTCAGTAAAGAAGCTGTCATCAGGTAAATACTGAACATCTGTGCTGTAATAGCGAGACAACTCCAAAGTTCCATAAATACCAATTGGTGCGATTGATAAGATCGTTATTTTCTTAAGCCATTTAAGTAATACTCTTAACATTTACCAGACCTCCTACCCAAGCCGACAGAACTAGCCTCCAACAAAAGCACTAAGCCCAACCCAAATCCCAACAAAAAATAAAATCATAAGAGATAAAACCAGAAGAATGGTGTACACAATTGATGCCTTAAAAGCCTTCCAATAGCTTTCCCTAAAAATCCATTTAGCAAGCAACACCTCTGTCGCAAAGCCAATCAGTGCACTCAAATTTGAATAGTTTTCCACGTAGAGGCCTATAGGCTGCTCCATGCCGTAAATGACTTGGGTCGTTGCAACATAAAGCACCTGGAAAACCACTCCAAGCAGAATCAAGAGCACCCAGAAGTAGGCATACTCTTTGAATATGGCGTTTTCAAAAACGATTACCTTCTTGGTCACCCAAGCATAAAGAACGGGCGCTAATATAATTGCTAGCAAACCAACGACAAGATAGGTGAGAAATGCGACTAATATACCCATATTTTCTTCCTTAAAATTTTCAATTCATTCCGTTATCGGTCGTTAATACTAAGCCACCGCAGCGACTAAGCGTTCAAGCTCTTTGATTCGACTCGCCTTTTGCTTAACGAGTATTTCTTCGTGAATCTTTAATACAATACTTTTTAAGAGTTCCGTTGTGGTTTCTATCTGAGCCCTAGCTTTAAGCACCTCTATCTCTTCAGCCACGTAACGCCCTTTTAGTGATATTCTTTTATTCGCTCGACCTTTTGCCAAATCACTCTTAAGCAAAGGTAGTAAATCCTTGGGCGCAATCGAGTTCTCATAAAAAGCATGAATGTAGTATTTAATCAGGCTAGGAATAAAATCAGCACTAGCTCCGAGACTATCGCTAGCCAAGTTTAGGACATCAACTAAGTGAGAGGGCACTCGGCCTTCCACTGATTTACGCTGCTTATCTAACTGCTTCTTAATAGCTGGAGTAGATTGATGAGGAATCGCAGCAACACTATCGCAGGCATCACAAACACCCGCCAATATGTTCTTAACACTACCACTGTCATCACTAAAGGGGACGTCTCTCAACTTAAACGTGGAATTTTGTACTGACTCACAGGTATGACAAAGAACCTTTCCCACATCACCCTCTTTTAATATTTTCATAACTGGCCTCATTGATGCACACTTATAAACACAGCATTTGGTTCTATAAAAAACCACTTTATATACCATGACTGGCGCCGATACCGAGTCTTAATAAGGTGCACATTTATACTTTGATCTTTATGATGCGGACTGACCTCGTAGTCGTCTCCTCGAGTATGCTTAATGATTTCTGCTAGCTCTTCGATCGAAACATCACCTACTTCCAACAAGTTCTTAATCTCGATATTGTTTCTGGCTTCATGCAAAACATTTCCATCATATATACATTGCAGGATCCGCTTTTTAACGTCCTTGAACTTATTCATTGCCCCCTCACAGAATAATTGTACGACATTATACGTACCTATATCAATTCCTGGTATCTGTGTCTGAAAAGCTGTCAGACCTACTTCCCAGGCCTACCCGATCCTCTATTCTCGACTCTTCGACCCATACGCCTTTCAATCTCATCTACAAACTTTCCTGTGCCTGTTAGTTGACACCGCTCCACTGCGACTCCTAAATCATTCTTTGCTTCAATCAAGACCTCCAAATAGTGCTGGTCATCTTCATCACACAAAAACGCTGCCGTCTTATCATGTCCTCGCTGGACAATATGATGAGGGCAGCTTGACACTATCAGGCGCTTTCCTCTCGGCATAGCTCACCTCCTTGTTTGCTATACAGACTGAATCAAAAGACTTCACATCTATTTTCTGTATTTAAAAATTAAATGTGACACCTTTTTCTTCAAAGGATCGATAGAATAAAAAAGTTACTTGCGAGCTGGAGTTGTAGGTACAACCATTATGGGAAATTAGTTATAGCAGATGCAGGTCAACAAAGAGATAAACAAACCTATTAAGTAATTCTCAAAATTACCCATTCAAAGTGCGCAGAGCATATTCTGGGTCTTTGTCTAGCAAACGAAGCAAAGCTCTCGCGGGACCTGTTGGATAACGCCGCCCCTGTTCCCAATTTTCTAATGTACGCTTACTGACACCAATGAGTCCTGCGAAACGGGTTTGAGATAAGCCAATTTTTTCACGAATCGCCTTAACTTCAGGCTCTTCAAATTTAAAGTTACGCGATGTGCCCGCTTTACCTTCAACTATATCATCCATTTCCTGAACGCTCGCCAGCAGTTCACTAAAGTCATTATCTTTCATATCATTTACCACCTCTCTACAATGGTTTTTAATATCGCCAATTGATCTGAAGTTAAGCTTTCTTGTTTACCCTTTGGATAAACATACAGCATACGAATTTGTTCATCGCTTACCACCCAATAGTAAATAACTCGCACACCACCACTTTTACCTGCAGACTTAAGCTTCCAACGGATCTTACGCAAACCTCCAGAACCTCTAATCAGGTCACCAAGGTCAGGCCGATTAACCAGCGTTTCTTGTAGCTCTCGATATTGTTCATCAGGCATCAATTGCTTAATGAGTTTGGTAAATACGCTTGTTTCAATAATAACCATAAACACAACTATACGCCACTGACGTATTCTGACATTAAATTAAACAGATTAAAAGATAAGATGCCTATAACGACTACCTCTCTCCCAAACTCTCTTGCTTATACCTCAACAAAGGCGATAAAAAGTACTCTATCAAGCGCCTCTTCCCTGTCTTCACTTCAGCCATCACCGACATCCCCGGTGACAGTTTCACTTCTCTACCTTCTACCACTAATTGCTCTTTGGCCAAGGCTACCCGAGCACTATAAACCAAGCCCAAATTCTCATCTTGTATCGCATCGTCAGAAATGCTCTTAATCTCTGCATCAATCAAACCGTACTTGGTGAAGTTAAAGGTATCGACTTTGACTTCAGCTTTCTGCCCTTCTTGCACAAAACCGATGTCTTTATTAAGAATCATCACGTCCACTTCCATTTTGCTTTGGTCCGGTACAATCACCAAGAGTGCTTGGGCGGGTGTGACTACGCCTCCAATAGTATGGACTGCTAATTGCTGCACTTGACCATCTATTGGTGAAACGATTGCTTGTTGCTGGTTTCTCTGTTTTGCTTTGACGAGTTCTTGCTTTAGGCCTTCTAATCTCAGTTCAAATTCTTGCTTTTGCGAGAGCGTTGCTAACTGCTGTTCTGCCAGTAATGAGTGGGTTTGTTTTTCGATGGCAAGTATTGAGCTATCCAGTTGCTTGAATCGGGCTTGTTGTACTTTCAAGTCTTGTTCTTGTTCGATTAGCTCTTGCTTGAGTTCTAGGTATGGAAGCTTTGAGCCGTAGTCTTTTCGGTGGAGTTGTTCGAGCGCATCGACTCGTTCGGCCAGTACGGGTATGACTCTTTCTTTTTTCGTTGCTTCCGCTTCGACCATTTGTTGTTCTGCTTGGAGCTTTTGTCTTTCAACTTCCAGGGATGAGAGCTTGGCGTTAAGTTCGGTTTTCTGTTGTACGAGAAGGTTTTGGTGGCTCGTCGATTTTAACGGGGCCAAAGCCTGCGAACCTACTCCCTTTAAAACTAAACTCAGCCAATGATCGAAGTGCGATAGCCTTTCAATATTCATTGATAGTTCGGCAATCTCGTGTGCTAAACGATCTACATCGGCCTGTGTTTGCGTGCTGTCTAGCGTTATGAGCGGCTCACCTTGTTTGACGCTTTGCCCTTCTCTGACGTGAATCGCTTTGATCTTTCCCGCTTCTAAGGGCTGAATATGTTTGATGTGTTCGCTTGGAATCACTTTACCTTGCGCAACCGCAACAATATCAATCTTGCCAAAGTAAGCCCACACACAGGCAATAGTGAATAGTATTACGATTGCCCAGATAATGGCTCTGCCGGCTGATGAGGCTGGGGTTTGTTCTACTTCAATAGCAGCCGGTAAGAACTGGTACAGTTCTTTATGCGAGACTGACTGATCTTTATGAAGGAAAGCAAACAGCCCTTTCTTTGTTTTTTCTTCAGAGACATCACCCACAGGGAGTTGAATTGAGGAGCTCATTCCACACCTCCATCTGTTTCACTTTCCATCTGATTAGCTGTGGATGTTTTCGGCTTGGAGACTATCTTCGCCTTAGGTAAATTCATCGCTAGTTTATTCGTGGGCTTAGCTGTTTTACCTTCGTCTTTTTTGACCTCGCGAATGCTAGGAATATGACTTTGATGGCTATGTAGCTTGGCATAGTAGCCATTCAGCTCGAGCAATTCATCATGGCTTCCGCTTTCAACAATTCGCCCGGTTTCAATGACGATAATTCTGTCTGCTGCACGAACGGTTGATAGACGATGAGCGATAATAAATACCGTTCTGTCTTTGCATATCGAGCGCATATTGTCTTGAATGATACGCTCAGACTCATAATCCAAGGCACTGGTCGCTTCATCAAAGATCAGAATGCGGGGGTTGGTAATGAGCGCTCTGGCAATAGCGATACGTTGCTTTTGCCCTCCTGATAATGAAGCGCCTTGCTCGCCCACCACGGTGTCGTAACCTTCTGGAAGTTGTAGAATGAATTCATGTGCACCTGCTAAGGTTGCGGCTTCGATCACTCTATCCATGCTCATGCTTGGGTCTGCCAAGGCGATATTGTCTTTGACTGAACGGTTAAATAGAACGTTTTCTTGAAGCACCACGCCTATCTGTCTGCGTAGCCATGCCGGGTCAACCTGTGCGACATCGACACCATCAACCAGCACTCTGCCTGACTCGGGCACATATAGCCTTTGCACGAGTTTGGTTAAGGTACTTTTGCCTGAACCTGAGCGACCAACAATGCCTATCACTTCTCCGGGCGAAACTTCCAAGCTTAAATCTTTGAGTATTTCAGGTCGATCTGGCTGATAGCGGAAGGTAATATGTTCTAGTGACACCTTGCCTTTCAAGTCAGGCAGCGTTGTTCTGTTTGGGTTATGACCAGGTTCTGCCGGCGTATTAAGAATATCCCCCAAGCGCTCTAATGAAATGCCTGCTTGCTGGAAGTCTTGCCAGAGTTGAACGAGCCTCAGAATCGGTGCACTGACTCGGCCTGCGAGCATATTGAATGCGATCAACTGCCCGACACTCAAGGAGCCTGCAATCACCAGTGTTGCACCCACCCAAAGGATTAATACTGTAACTGCCTTGTTAATAAAGCCCGCCGTTTGGCTGGCGATATTGCCTAGGTTCATCGCCTTGAAAGAGGACGACACATAAGCAGCTAGTTGCTCTTCCCAACGACGTTGCGTTTGAGGCTCGACAGCCATCGACTTAAGCGTTTCAACGCCTGAAATGGACTCGACCAAGAAAGCCTGGTTCTCTGCTCCGTGCTTGAACTTTTCGTTTAGGCG